>JAIOTG010000042.1 GCA_021106995.1 bacterium | reverse complement strand
TTTTTTATTCTTTAACTTAGCCTCAGCCTTGTTTACAATTTGTGTGGTTTTAATGACTGTTTCCGGTATTAAGGAGATACTGTCTATTCCGCATTCTACTAAAAATTCATTAAAGTCAGGGAAGTCGCTTGGGGCTTGTCCACAAATACCCACCTTAGTTTTGGTTTTGCGAGCCACTCGGATAAGCTCTTCAATTAAAGCCTTAACTGATTCATTTTTTTCATTAGATACACCTTCAATTTTTAATGCATTCCCAGCGTCTCTATCGATACCTAGAGTTAATTGAGTTAGGTCATTAGATCCGATTGAGAAGCCGTCAAATTCTTTGGCAAACTGTTCGGCTACAATTATATTAGTAGGGATTTCTGCCATTACATATATTTCTAAATTATTTTTACCTTGCTTAAGTCCGTTTTTGGCCATTATTTCTTTAACCTTTTTACCCTCTTCTACAGTTCTGCAGAATGGAATCATTATTTTTAGATTATTAAGCCCAAGTTCTTCTCTTACTTTTTTTAAGGCAGCACATTCCATTTCAAAGGCTGGTAAAAATTTGGGAGAATAATAACGACTAGCACCTCTCCAGCCTATCATAGGATTTGATTCTACTGGTTCGTAACCTCTCCCTCCCAACAAATTGGCATATTCATTGCTTTTAAAGTCTGATAATCTCACGATACAATCTTTAGGATAAACCGAGGCCGCAATGGTTGCTACTCCTTCACTTAATTTTTCAATAAAAAACTCTTTTTTATCTTTATAGTCTTTGGTTATTTCATCTATTTCTTTTTTTAATTTTTTATCTTTTAATTTTTTATAATCAAGTAGGGCTAGGGGATGAACTTTTATGTGGTTGTTTATGATAAATTCCAGACGAGCCAATCCAATACCATCGTTTGGTACAAAAGAGGCAGGAAAGGCTAAGTCAGGGGAGCCCACATTCATCATCATTTTGGTTTTTGGTTTTTTTAAGTTCTTAATACTTTCTTTTATGATTTTAAAAGGCAACTCTCCTTTATAAATATATCCGGTTTCACCTTGTGATGCGTCTACGGTGATCTTTTCTTTTTTCTTTACTTTCTGACTTACATTTTGAGTTCCAACTACGCAAGGTATTCCAAGTTCACGGGAAACAATGGCAGCGTGACAAGTTCTACCACCCTTATCAGTTACAATAGCAGAAGCTATTTTCATAATTGGCTCCCAGTCTGGATCAGTCATGTCTGTGACCAGAACCTCGCCCTTTTTAAAGGTTTTAATATCTTTCAAATTCATAATCCTATTAGCAACTCCGGATCCAATTCTATCGCCCACACTTTGTCCAGTAGTGATTATATCTCCTGTTTTTTGTAGGCGATATCTTTTTATTACATTTTGGTCACGCATACTGTTTACTGTTTCGGGTCTAGCTTGAATAATGTAGAGTTGATTTTCTCTTCCATCCAAGGCCCATTCCATATCCATGGGCTTGTTGTAATGTTTTTCAATTTTTATGGCCCACTTAGCTAATTGAATAATTTGTTTGTCTGTAATTGATGGTTTTTTCTGATCCTTGGGAGAAACTTTTATATCTTTAACTGGATTTGCGGAATCATTATTATAAACCATTTTAATTCCTTTGTTTCCGATTGAACGGGATATTATAGCTTTGGTTGGTTTAAATACCCAGAATTCATCAGGGTTAACTTTACCTTGAACTATATTTTCTCCCAGTCCGTAGATAGAATTTATTAAAACTACATTTTCAAAACCAGATTCAGTATCAAGACTGAACATGACCCCAGAAGAAGCCTTGTCTGATCTTATCATTTTTTGGACTCCGACTGAGAGAGAAATATTAAAGTGATCAAAGCCTTTGTCCTCCCTATAAGAAATAGCTCTATTAGTAAAGAGGGAGGCGATACATTTTTTAATAGCGGTTAACAGTTGTTTTTCTCCTTTAATATTTAAATATGTTTCTTGTTGACCAGCAAAGGAAGCATCGGGCAAGTCTTCGGCTGTAGCAGAAGAGCGAACAGCTACATCTAGATTGGCCACTCCTGATTCGCGAGATAGCTTTTTATAGGCTTTATAAATTTCTTTTTCCAGTTCAGGGGGAATCTTTGATTTCAATATTATCTCTCTTACCTTTTTACCTTTTTTATATAAATCTTTAATACTGTGGCTGTTTAGTCCTTTTAGGGTTTTTCTTATTTTTTTCTTTATCTTAGCTTCTTCTAAAAAGAAATTATAGGCCTCAGAGGTAGTAGCAAAGCCATTAGGAACAAGTACGCCTTCTTTTTTTAGGTTGCAATACATTTCTCCTAAAGAGGCATTTTTACCCCCCACACTAGGAACATCTTTTATTGATAACTCATCAAAAAATTTAATAAATTGAGACATAAAATATTTTGTATTGCTAAATTTTTAGATGTAGCAATAAATTAGTAATTAATTTATAAAAAATAAAAAAACACATAACAAAATTAACTATCTTTCCTTTTCGTTTAATTGAAACAAAAATTAGATGTTGAATTTTTTACTCCAATCATAAACAAAAGGAATTTCCCACCACTCTCCATTTACAACTTTAACTATGCTGACAACTGATACAATTAATAGGACAAAAAATAATAGTTGGCCAAATAGGGGAATAATTGTTAGGAGGCTTAAAAGAAACATCATCATTCCTTGTTTGGCGTGAAATTGGGCAAATTCTGATTTTCTTTTTAAAAGTAGTGGGATTAAAAAAAGAATCCAGATATAGGAAAGCGCAGCTACGGCTTTATTTATTTCTACATCTAGATTTTTAGGTTCCTTTGTTGTTTTAGATTTTTTAGTTGGCATATTTTTATTATATTAATAATTTTACTTTATTATAACACACTAAAAGAATAATAAAAAATAATTGACATAATAATTTTTTGCGTTAAACTATTACTAAGATTCAAATTTTAAAAGTCAAAATTAAATTTTTGACTTTTGATTTTTTAATTTATTATATTATGCGGGCGTGGCGGAATTGGTAGACGCGCGTGGCTTAGGACCACGTGAGATTTCTCGTGTGGGTTCAAGTCCCTCCGCCCGCACTAAAACAAAAAAAGAGTTTTGAAACTCTTTTTTTGTTTGTAAAATTTTATTAAGATATTTCCCTAACTTCTTTTATTAAATATTTTTTGATTTTTTCAAAATTAATTTCTTTATTATGTTTGAAAATTATCGGCTCTATATTCACATCTTTAAAATAAACTAAACTTTTTAAGATAAGGTTTTGATCAATTTCAGGGAATTTTTTTTGAGCTAATTTTAATATTTTTTCTAATTTAATCTTTTTAAGAATAAAATACATATCTATATAATCTTTGTTCGTTGCTCTGCTTATTATAGCCGAAAGTTTCATAGAAGCGATATCTTCTATTGAAGCGAGAGTTAAATACTCTCCTTTTATTAATTTTTTTAGTAAAGGATATTTGTAGGAAAAAAAACTAACTTTAATATTTTTGTTAATAAGGATGGTTAAAGTATTTTCTTCTTCTTGTATTTTAGTTATTTTATAATTTTTAAATACTTTTTTTATTTCTTCAAAAAGTTTTTTTGTATTTAAATTTTCAAATTTAAAAAAATCAAAATCAATGCTATCCCGATGGCCCAGTTGCAATGCTAGGGAGGTGCCACCTGCTAGATAAAACTCTTTTTTGAATTTTCCTAACAAGGGCAAGACTTCCTTTCTTTTTTTATCTAAGATGTCGTAAAACATTTTTTGTGTCTTTAGGTTTAATATTTAAGATAATAGACCAGTAGTTTAATGATTTATCATTCCATTCGCCTGGGTAGGGGCTCTCAACCACTTTTTTTATATTTTTTTTGTCATAAACTTTAAATAAAAGATCAGTGGCCTCTTTCGTGCCTAGGTTCAAAACATTGGTTATAATCCTTTTCTTATGCTTAAAAATATCCATCTCAGATGTATTAAATGACCATAAAAAAGGCTTAAATTTATTTAAAATTTTTTCATTTTTTGATTTCATATTTACAAATTATAGCATATTTTTTTACTAAAATCAATAGTTTTAATAGTCGTAGTCCCTTGTCAGGAGACTACAACTAGACCAAATTTGTAAGATATAATAAAGAAAATTCCTCAAATTACAAATTACAGATTACAATATATTATTTTCATATTTTTAATCTTGAATTATCTATTTTTATTTGGTATATTTATAGTATAAATTTATAAAAAATATGCGAAAGGATATAGAAAAAATTAAAAAGCAAATATTGCCAATATTAGAAAGACACGATGTTAAAAATGTTTCTATATTTGGTTCTTTTGCTCGTGGAGAAAATAAAAAAGATAGTGATATAGATTTTCTTGTAGCTTTTAAAATGAGAAAGTCTCTTTTTGACATGGCTGGTTTAAAGCAAGACCTGGAGAAAGAATTAAAAAGAAATGTTGACGTTCTAACTTATAATTCTATTCACCCTTACATACGAGAGAATATTAATAAAGACGCTTTAAAAATTTATGGATAAAGAAAGGAACAAAATTTATTTAAAACATATATTAGATGCCATAGAAGCTATTGAGAGTTATGTTGCTGAAATTTCAGAAGAAGATTTTTCTAGAATTATGGAAAAACAAGACGCAGTGATTAGAAGACTGGAAATAATAGGTGAGGCCGGAAATAAATTATCTGAAGATTTTAAAAAGAAATATGCTTTAATTGAATGGTCAAAAATAATTTCTATGAGAAATTTTTTGATTCATCAATATTTTGGAATTGATCTGCCTCAAGTTTGGGATACCATAGTCAACGATTTGCCTAAACTTAAAAAAGAAATAGAAAAAATATTAAAATAACTTTTTTTCCGCCTCCCAGGAGTCTCTCGTTAGAGGACTCCTAGGGCTATTAAGATTAGGTTATTAGTAGTTTTCGCTAAGGGCTATCGGTTTTTTTATTTTAGAAATAGTCGTAGTCCCTTAAAGGGAGACTACAACTAGGCCAGTTTTTTATTTTCGCCTGCCAGTGGTCTCTCGCAAGAGGACTGCTGGTTTGGATTTGATTTGACATTTGTAATTACCGTATCGTTTGGATTTTGTTATTTTTCTAGTATTTAGATTTTAACCTTTTTATTTTAAAAATATTATGTTATAATATTAACAAAAATAAATCATTATTAAAATATATAAATTAATACATAAAATTATGTTTAAATTATTATCTCAACTTCTAGGGGCTGTGGCTGGCGCTTTTGCCCTAGCTTTGTTTATTACTTTAAATGTTTATCTAACACCCTTCTTGGGTGCTTGGATGTTTTTAGTAGACGCTGTTCTCCTTTTAGGCACGCTTGTTTTCGTGTCTTTCATGGCAGACACATCCATTCCTTTGATAAGGACGGTTTTAAGGCGCTCTTATTATCGTGTTAAGTTTAAAAAAGGTAAAAAAAGGAAGTTAAGTAATACACAAATGTTTTTTTTAAAAACTCTTGCTTTTTTAATCGTGCTTTTTAAGTCAGCTGAAGATGGTTTTAAGATTATTGAAGACGAGGCTCATATTATTCATGGTAAAGCTATTCTATTTTTAGATAAAGAAAAAAAGAAAGGGAAAGAAGTGTTTACACAATTACAAGTCATACATAGAGATAAGCAAAGAAGGGCTGCTACTGTTTCAGCTTTTGCTGTCGCTCTTTTTGTAGTAGGAAGTGTTTTGACCGCGCTTTTTTCTAGTTTAATGTACTCCAATATTTTTCAGTCTCAGGCCGCTACTTATACTTGGACACAAAACGATTGGAGTGGGGGAACCAGTACGGCTATAGCGGTACATCCTGGTGATCAGAGTCTTTGGGATAATTATGCTAGCGCTGATTCTAATATAGTCATTGATGGATCTGGTAATATTACTATGTCAAGTGGAGTTCAGGACGTGGAAGAGACTACAACAGCAGATTTTAGTAATGGAACAGTTGTAGAAGGCGTGTATATGTTAGATTCTCGTAACGATGAATTAAAAATGTCTTTTGGATATGACGCCTCTAGTATTTGTGGTAATTTTGAGGTTCATTATAAAGACTCCGGCCCTTATACCAATTTTCCAGGACCAAATGTCATAACCGGTTGTGCTAATCTTTGTTCTAATTGTCGTGCACCGACTCAAGTTGAATTTTTATGTATATGTCAGAATCAACCAACATTTGGAAATCTTACGGATACTTACTATTGGGTAGCTGATGGAAACTTATGGATAAGGGGCAATGCTGCTTG
>JAIOTG010000112.1 GCA_021106995.1 bacterium | reverse complement strand
TGGAAGTTCCGACAGCTCTCAACTAAAAGAGTTTTGCGAAGAGGTAATATTGGACTGTTCTCAAAAAAAAATAGATGAGTGCACAGATGAGTGTGTCGTTTGTCCGTCTTGCTTGGAATGTAGTTCAATAAGTTGCCAAACAAAAGAGCATTGTGCCAAAATGGGTATTAGTCCTGATTGGTATGAGAATATAAAAAATAAAATTACAAATTTTAATGAATGTGTAGAAGCTGGGAATCCTGTTATGGAAAGTTATCCTAGACAGTGTCGAGCTGGGGAGAGAAATTTTACTGAAAACATTGGTAATGAATTAGAGAAAATGGATTTAATCAAAATTAATCAGCCCAGACCAAGTCAAGAAATAAAATCCCCCCTAGTAATAGAGGGAGAAGCACGAGGAACTTGGTTTTTTGAAGCTGATTTTCCAGTTGTTTTAGTTGATTGGGACGGCTTGATTATAGCCAATGGGATTGCAAGTGCCCAGGAGGACTGGATGACGGATAATTTTGTAAAATTTAAGGCTGAATTAACTTTTGAAAAACCAGATTATAAAAATAACGGCACATTGATTTTAAAAAAAGATAACCCTTCTGGATTTCCCCAAAACGATGATGCTCTAGAGGTGACCGTAATATTTAAATAAATGTATTATCTTTATATTTTAGAATGTGCTGATGAAACTCTTTATACGGGAATTACTACTGATTTAAAACGTAGAGTTTGTGAGCATAATGAGGATAATAAATTGGGTGCAAAATACACCCATTCTCGACGTCCGGTAAAATTAGTTTATTATAGAGATTTTAAAAATAGATCCAAAGCTTTGATTGAAGAAAATAGAATAAAAAAACTAAAAAGAAGTGAAAAATTAAAATTAATAAATATAAAATAAAATTATGATTATTCAAGTTTTGGGATCTGGGTGTCCTACTTGTAAACAGTTACTAGAAACCACTAGAAAAGTGGTTGAAGATTTAAAAATTAACGCAGACGTGGAATATATTACAGATGTATCTAAAATGATTAAAATGGGAATAATGACTAGCCCAGTATTAGCAGTTGATGGCAAGGTAGTTTTAACAGGGGGTGGAAGAAGTGAAGAGGAAATAAGGGGGGTAATATGTGACGGTAAGTGCGAGGAGGGCGAAATGGGTTGTTCTTGCAAGTATTGCTGTTAATATTTAGATAAATAAAAAAATGAGATAAAAGATTTTAGATGAAAGAGAGGATAAAGGAGAAATAAATATTTAAGAAAAAAGACGGTTTATTTTAACGTCTTTTTTTATTTTCTATTATATATTTTTTCTGCTAATATATATGTATGCAAGAATGTTTTTTTTATAAAAAATTAGATAAAGAAAAAGTTAAATGCGAGGCCTGTAATCATTTCTGTGTAATTAATAAAAACGAAGTTGGTATTTGCGGGGTCAGAAAGAATCTCGGGGGGAAGTTATATTCAATTATTTATGGAAAAATTATTAGTTTAAACATAGATAGAATCGAAAAAAAGCCGATTTATCATTTTCTGCCAGGGTCTAAAACTTTTTCCATGGGCACGCTTGGATGTAATTTTTCTTGTCTTAATTGTCAGAACCATGAAATTTCTCAGATTTATGGATTTAAGGGTAACTTGGATAAGTATGACAAGATAGATTGGGGTTATAAAATTTTACCTAAAGAAATAGTGGCTAAAGCTATTTGGAATAATTGCCCCAGTATTTCTTATACCTACAATGAACCGACTGTTTTCCTGGAATATGCTTTTGATACAATGAAAATTGCTCAAGAAAAAAATTTAAAAAATATTTGGGTTTCCAATGGCTATATGTCAAGTTTAGTTTTGGATAAAATTATACCCTATTTAGATGCTATTAATGTAGATTTAAAATCGTTTAATGATAATTTTTATAAAAAATATTGTGGTGGAAGCTTGAAGCCGGTTTTAAAAAATTTAAAAAAATTATCAAAATCAAGGACGCATTTAGAGGTGACCACCTTGGTGATTCCGGGTTTGAATGACGATGAAAAAGAGTTGGAAAATATAGTTGATTTTATAAAAAGGGAGCTAGGAGATGAAACTCCTTGGCATATAAGTGCTTTTTCACCCTATCTTTCTTGGAGGCTTAAGGAGGCCCCTTTCACCTCTCCTGAATTAATTTATAAAGCGCAAGATATGGCTTTAAAAAAAGGCCTTAGAAATGTTTATGTAGGAAATATTTAATTTATGTTTAAGGAAAAAAGAAAAAATAAGATAAGAATTGGAATAGATGCTCGTATGTATGGTCCGATAGGTAAGGGGCTGGGGAGATACATTCAGGAAGTAGTCGACAATGTCTTAAAAATAGATAGGGAAAACGAATATGTTATTTTTTTATCTAAAGATAATTTTGACGAATTTGAATTTAATTCAAAGAGAGTAGAAAAAGTTTTAGCTGATGCTAGGTGGTACACGTTAAAAGAACAGGTCGTGATGCCTTACTTGATTTGTAAAAATAAGTTAAATTTAATGCATTTTCCCCATTTTAATGTCCCTGTTTTTACACCTGGGCGCTTTGTTGTTACTATTCATGATTTAATACTGACAAAATTTCCAACTACTAGAGCAAGTACTTTAGGACCCATCTTATATAAAATAAAAAATATTTTTTATAAAATAGTTATTTATCTAGCTGTAAAGAGGGCTAAAAAAGTTATAGCAGTTTCTAATTTTACAAAAAATGACATTGTGGAGAAGTTTAAAATTAATCCTAAAAAGATTGTGGTAACTTACGAGGGGGTATCAAATTTGGCTAAAGGTAGAGATTCTTTGTTTGTTTCTAAGCTGGATGACAGGGAGACTCTTTTAAGTTATAATATTAACAAGAGATTTTTATTATATGTAGGCAATGCCTATCCTCACAAAAATTTGGATTTTTTAATTGATGTTTTTAAAGATATTCATAAAAAATACCCAGAAATTGATTTGGTTTTAGTTGGCAAGGAAGACTATTTTTATAGTAGGTTAAAAAATAAAATAGTTAATAATAAAGAAATTAAAAAGATTGGCTTGGATAAGTCTGTTATTTTTCCAGGCTATGTTCCAGATGAAAAATTGGAAATTATGTATCAAAAGGCTTTGGCTTATATTTTTCCTTCACTTTACGAGGGTTTTGGCTTGCCTCCGCTTGAGGCCATGGCGAAAGGTTGTCCGGTTTTAAGCTCTGATCAGTCTAGCATGCCTGAAATTTTAGGAGACGCGGCTATTTATTTTAATCCATATAGAAGAGAGGATTTAATAGAAAAATTGGATAAAATTATAAATAATAAAAATATAAGGTAAGAATTAAAGGAAAAAGGGGAAAAAATGATTAAAAAATATAGTTGGTGGGAATGTGCTAGGGAAACTTTGGATATTTATCAAAAAATAAAATAATTTAAAATAATGAAAGATAAAAATGAAAACTTTGATGATGATTTCGTTGTTAATTTAAAAAATGATTTTAAAGAATTAAAAGGGGTGCGAGATGAAGATAGGGAAAAAAGATTTGTTATTGAAAAAATTAGAGAGTTTTTTAGTTTTTCATTAAAAAAAGAAAGAGGAGTTAATTTTATAAAAAATTGGGAAGAATTTGATAAAATAAAAAGAGAAGTAAAGGAAAAAAAGAAGGAGAAGATAAAACGAAGCATTAATTGTTTAGAAAGAATAAAAAAGTTAAAACGAAATT
>JAIOTG010000016.1 GCA_021106995.1 bacterium | reverse complement strand
GCCTGTGACCGAAATTGAAGTTACTGATTTTAAAATAGAAAAAAGTGTAAATATACAGCCAGAGAAGACTTTGTTTTTAAATTTATCCCAAGATGAGGAGGAATTGTTAGGGGCAATGCATCAGAAAACTAGATATAATATGAGACTTGCTGGTAAAAAGGGGGTAGAGGTAAGACGGGGAGGAGAAAAAGATTTTGAAGATTGGTGGAAGATTATGGAAGAGACTGGTGGTCGAGATAAATTTAAAATTCACGACAAAGGTCATTATAAAAATATGATGGACTTTAAAGAAAAAAAAGAAGGTGACTTTAAAATTGATCTTTATTTAGCTTATTATAAAGATAAAATAATAGCTGGAAACATCGTGTCATTTTTTGGCGACACTGTTACTTATGTTCATGGAGCATCTTCTTATAAACATAGGAAGTTAATGGCTCCATATTTGCTTCAATGGTATAGTATAAAAAAAGCAAAAGCAGATGGGTATAAATATTATGATTTTTATGGAATAGATGAAGAAAAGTGGCCAGGAATAACCAGATTTAAAAAAGGTTTTGGCGGTAATGAGACAAAGTATCCCGGAACTTATGATTTAATTTTAAATAAAGGATGGTATAATGTGTATAAATTTTTAAGAAAAATAAGAAGAAAAATATAAAAAATGGATAGAATATTAAACACAATAAAAAATATTATTCCTGTTAAATTATTTAAAAAGATTCAGCCAATTTATCATTTTGTTTTAAATTATTTAGCTTCTTTACTTTATGGAAGACCAAGTGAAAAAATGATAATTATAGGTATTACCGGGACTACAGGAAAGACGACTAGTGTTTATATGATAGCTAGGGTTTTAAAACAGGCTGGGTATAAGGTTGGTTATACTTCTACGGCTATGTTTAGCGATGGTAATAAGGAGTGGCTCAACGATAAGAAAATGACTATGGTGGGTAGATTTTTTACCCAAAGACTTTTGTCTGAGATGTCTAAAAATGGATGTCATTATGCCATTGTTGAGACAACTTCTGAAGGGATTAGTCAGTTCAGGCATCGTTTTATTAATTACGACATTTTGGTTTTTACAGGACTTTACCCAGAACACATAGAATCTCACGGTAGTTTTGAAAAATATAAAGAAGCAAAAGGAGAGCTTTTTGCTCATCTTAAGAGATGTAAAATAAAATATGCAGACGATCAGGTAAAAATTCAGAGAGGCGCAAAAGATATCGGAAAAATAGATTTGAATCGAGTTAAAAAAACAATTATCGTCAACGGCGAAGATGATAATTCTAGTTACTTTCTTGATTTTTGGGCTGAGAGAAAGATTGGATATTATGAATCTGGAAATAAAAAAGATGATAATAGGGAACAGTTTGAAAAAATTTATTTTTCTGATATAGAGTCAGATTCAAAAGGAGTTGTATTTGCTTTTAATAACAATGAAGTTAAGTTAAATATTCTAGGGGAGTTTAATGTTCAGAATTCAATGAACGCTGTTAGTGTGGCCATTGCTCAAAAAATAGAGGATAAAAATATAATAAAAGGCTTGGAGGGCATCAAGGGGATAGCCGGTAAATTAGAAAAAATTGATGTGGGACAGGATTTTATTGTGATTATAGATTATGCTTTTGAGCCAAATGCTCTAGAAAAATTATATCAGGTTGTTGAAAAATTAGATTATAATAAAGTAATTCATGTTTTGGGATCAACTGGAGGTGGTCGTGATGTTTCTCGTCGCGGAGAATTAGGTAAGATAGCCGGAGAAAAAGCAGATAAGGTAATAGTTACGAATGAAGATCCTTATGATGAGGACCCTGAAATAATTATAGCTCAAGTGGCTAGCGGGGCTGAGTATCGTGGTAAAAAAGAAGGAAATAATTTGTATAAAATATTAGATAGACGAGAGGCTATTTCTAGGGCTTTGCACTTAGCTGAAAAAAATGATATAGTATTGATAACTGGCAAGGGTTGCGAACAGGCAATTTGCGAGGCAAAGGGAAGGAAGACGAGATGGGATGACAGGGAGGTGGCCAGAGAAGAAATAGATAAATTATTAAATTAACTATAAATTTTATCAGTTTATTTTATAAAAAGGATTTGTAGTTTAAAGATTGTTCTATAATCTAATTTTTGTTGTGGAAAACTTTTTTTTACTTCATTTTTTCACTAAAGTTAAGAGAATTTGAAAAACACCAATTAAGTGTTGACATATTCTGGAAATATTGCTAATATAAGAAATCATTTTATAGTAAAGAGATTATTTATTAAATAATTAATTTTTCAAGGTGAATAATTTAATTTTATATAGTGAATTATAACCTAAGCGAACTCAAAACCAGGGCAAAAAGGTGTTTGAGGTTTTTTTTGTTTTTTGGGTAATTCTCAAGAACATTTTTTTAAAAAATATTTTATTTTTTTTAATATTTTATTTTATGGCTACACAAAAAAATAGTAAAGTTGTTTCTATAAAAGCAGGAGAAAGAAAATTTTTTACAGATTTTGTTAGAGCCATCCCGATGCCTGATTTAATAGAATCTCAAAAAGAATCATATAATTGGTTCTTAAAAGAAGGTTTAGCAGAACTCTTTGATGAAATTTCTCCAATAACAGATTTTATTGGAAGAGATTTAGAGCTAAATTTTAAAGATTATTATTTAGATGAACCCAAGTTTGACGAAGATGAAAGTCGTAAGAAGAATATAAGTTATGAAGCTCCTTTGAGAGTAAACGTAGAGCTTATAAATAAAAGAAGTAAAGCCAAATCAGAACAGGAGATTTTTTTGGGCGATTTTCCTTTAATAACAAAAAATGGAACATTTATAATTAATGGAATTGAAAGAGTTGTAATATCTCAGCTTATTAGAAGTTCGGGGGTTATTTTTAATAGTAATTATATTAAAGGTAAAAAGTATTATGGAGCTAAAGTAATACCAAACAGAGGGGCTTGGCTTGAAATAGAGACAGATATTAATAAGGTTATTTGGGTTAGGATTGACAGAAAAAGAAAAATAGCAATTACTTCTCTTTTGAGAGTTTTTGGATATGGTGGTGATGAGGAGATTAAAGAATTGTTTAAGGAGATTGATTTTGTTTCAAAAGATGCTCGTGAAAATGGAGAAATTAGTTATATTGAAGCCACTTTAAATAAAGACGTTTCTAAAAATGAAGCAGAAGGATTAGAGGAAGTTTATAAAAAAATTAGACCTGGTGATTTTGCTGATACAGAAAATGCTAGACAATTGATACATTCCATGTTTTTTAGATTTGATCGTTATGACTTTGGTAGTGTGGGAAGGTATAAGTTAAACAGAAGATTTGGGCTTAGTTTACCTAATACCAAGGAAAACAGAGTTTTAAGGAAGGAAGATTTTGTTAATATTATTAATGAAATTATTAGATTAAATATAACTGGAGAGCCTGAGGATGACATAGATCATTTGGGCAATCGTCGTGTTAGAGCAGTCGGAGAACTTATTCAAAATCGTTTCAGAGTAGGACTCGCTCGAATGCAAAGAATTATTAAAGACAGGATGAGTACAGCTGATTTTAACGATTTAAATCCAAATAAATTAATAAACGCCAGACCGGTTATTAGCATAGTGAGAGAGTTTTTTATGTCTTCTCAACTTTCTCAATTTATGGATCAGACTAATCCCTTGGCTGAACTTGAGCATAAAAGAAGGCTTTCGGCTATGGGTCCAGGAGGTTTAACTAGAGAAAGAGCTGGTTTTGAAGTTCGTGATGTTCACACTACTCATTATGGTAGAATTTGTCCGATTGCTACTCCAGAAGGTCCAAATATCGGTTTAGTGGGTCATTTGGCTAGTTATGCCAAAATCAACAATTACGGATTTTTACAAACTCCTTACAGAAGGGTTCTTCATGATTTAAAAATTGATGATCCTAAGTTGGAGGGTCAAATTTTGAGGGAAAATATTAAGGAAATAAAAAAATTAGATATTAATAAGAGTGTTTTATTTGAGGATGTGGGGGATAATAAAAAAGGAAAGATAATATTGAAAGCAGGAGAGAGGTTGGATAGTAAAAAAATTAAAATAATTAAAGACAATGTTGATTCTAACGTTTTGGTTCCTGTAAAACCCAAGGTAACTAATGAAATAATTTTATTAGATGCTTTTGAAGAAGAAAAATATGTAACTGCTTCCTCAAATGTGCCGATGAATAATAAAGAGGGTAATTTTTTAGTAGAAGTTAATGAAGTTAGAAAATATGGTCAACCTACTACTTTAGAGGTCACAAAAATAGATTTTGTTGGAGTAGCTGCTAATCAGATTGTCTCAATAGCCACTTCGCTTATTCCTTTTATGGAACACGATGATGGTCAAAGAGCATTAATGGGAACAAATATGCAAAGACAGGCAGTGCCTTTGGTTATTAACGATTCTCCTATAGTGGGAACAGGAGTTGAAAAAAGGGCCGCTCTTGATTCTGGCCATGTTGTTATTGCTGAAGATTCAGGAGAAATTATAAAGGTAGATTCAGATTCAATTTCAATGAAAAACAGCAAGAATGAAGTAGTTGAATATCAATTATCAAAATTTAGACGATCTAATTCTTCTACTTGTATAAATCAACACCCAGTTATAAATGTTGGTGATAAGGTAAAAAAAGGACAGTTTTTAACTGATGGGCCCTGTATTGATAATGGCGAATTAGCTTTAGGTAAAAATGTTTTAGTTGCTTTTATGACGTGGGAAGGTTTTAATTATGAGGACGCTATTATTATTTCTAAAAGATTAGTAAAAGAAGATGTTTATTCTTCTATACATATTGAGGAATATAAGGTCGATGTTAGGGACACAAAACTTGGGCCAGAAGAAATAACCAATGATATCCCTAATATTAGTGAAGAGAAATTAAAAAATTTAGACGAAGAAGGGATTGTTAGGATGGGCGCAGAAGTTTCTTCTAGTGATATTTTAGTGGGAAAAATAACCCCAAAAGGTGAAACTGAATTATCGTCCGAAGAAAAATTATTAAGGGCTATTTTCGGAGAAAAAGCTAAGGATGTTAGAGATTCTTCACTTTATTTGGAACACGGAGAGCACGGGAAAGTGGTTGGTATTAAAATATTTTCCAGAGATAATGGCGATAAATTACAAGCTGGTGTATTGAAATCAATACAGATTTCAGTTGCTAATTTAAGAAAAATTCAAGTAGGTGATAAGATGGCTGGTCGTCATGGTAATAAAGGTTGTATATCTAAAATTGTCCCACAGGAAGATATGCCTTATTTAGAAGATGGTACCCCAGTAGATATTATTTTATCCCCTCTGGGTGTAGTTTCTCGTATGAACTTGGGGCAAATTCTTGAAACTCATTTAGGTTTTGCAGCTCAAAAATTGGGCTATAAAGTTGCCACCCCTCCTTTAAAAGGTATAACCGGCGAACAAATAAAGGGAGAGTTAAAGAAAGCTGGTCTCCCAGAAGATGGCAAGGCTATTCTTCACGATGGTAAAACTGGACGTGTTTATGATAATAGGGTTTTGGTTGGATATAAGTATATGTTGAAATTGAATCATATGGTTGATGACAAGATGCATCAAAGATCTATTGGTCCCTATTCTTTGATAACTCAGCAGCCTTTAGGCGGAAAAGCCCAGTTTGGAGGACAAAGATTTGGAGAAATGGAAGTTTGGGCATTGGAAGGTTATGGTGCTGCTCACACTTTGCAGGAAATTTTAACTATTAAATCAGATGATGTTCCCGGAAGAAGCAGTGCTTACGAAGCTATTATAAAAGGGGAAGAAATTACAAAGTTAAATGTCCCAGAATCTTTTAATGTTTTAACTCGTGAAATTAAAGGCTTAGGTTTGAATATAGAATTATTAAAAGGTAGAAAAGAATCAAAAAAAGAAGAAAAAAAATAATATAAATATAATTAAAATATAATTTATGCTTAGTCCTATTAAAACCACTGATTTTGACGCCATAAAATTAACATTGGCCTCACCTGAAGATATTTTATCATGGTCAAACGGTGAAGTGATTAAATCAGAGACCATAAATTATCGAACTCAAAAAGCGGAAAAAGATGGCTTATTTTGTGAAAAAATATTTGGTCCTACTAAAGATTGGCAATGTTATTGTGGAAAATATAAAAAAATTAGATATAAAGGAATTATTTGTGATAAATGTGGAGTAGAAGTTACTAGAAGTATCGTTAGAAGGGAAAGAATGGGGCATATTTCACTTCAAACATCTTGTTCTCATATTTGGTTTTTAAGAGGTTTGTCTTCCAAAATCGGGTTATTTCTTGATTTAGGCATGCATTCTTTAGAAAAGGTTATTTATTTTGCTAGTTTTATTATTACCGATGTAGATGAAGATCTAAAAAATGCCACTATAGAACAGATTCAAAATGAATATAAGGAAAAGAGAAAAAGTATTATTAAAGATTTTGGTAATAGAATTAAAGAAGCTAAAAACAATAAAGGTGAAAATGAGCTTCAAAAAGAAGGTGACGATTTAGGAGAGATGAAACAACAGAAGATAGATGAATTACAAGAAACTTTTAATGAATCAATTAAGGAATTGAAAGACTTAAAGCCCCTACTTATAGTATCAGAGGATGTTTATCAAAATTTGAGTTTAAAATATGGTCATATATTTGAGGCCGGTATCGGAGCCGAAGCAATTAGGCAAATTATGGAGAAAATTGACCTAAATGAAACTGTAAAAGATTTAGAGTTAAAGTTAGAAAGAGTTATTGATTCTAAAAAGGAAAAACTTTTAAAAAGGCTTAGGTTGTTTAAAAGTTTAAGAAATAATAATATTAGACCCGAATGGATGATTTTAAAACATGTTCCGGTTATACCTCCTGATTTGAGACCTATGGTGGCCTTGGATGGAGGTCGTTATGCTGCTAGCGATTTAAATGATCTTTATCGCAGGGTTATTAATAGAAATAATCGTTTAAAGCAATTAGTTGAATTGAATGCTCCTGAGGTTATTTGTCGTAATGAAAAAAGAATGCTTCAAGAAGCAGTTGATTCTTTAATCGATAATTCTTCTCGTGCCAGTAAAATGGTTACTGCTTCAACTGGTCAGAAGAGACAACTTAAATCTTTAGCAGATTCATTAAAAGGTAAACAGGGAAGATTTAGACAGAATTTATTAGGAAAAAGAACTGATTATTCTGGTCGTAGTGTTATTGTAGTTAATCCTAAATTAAATTTAGACCAATGCGGACTTCCTAAAAATATGGCTCTAGAGCTTTTTAAACCCTTTGTAATTAGCCGTCTTATAAAACAAGAAGTTGTTCACAATGTTAAAAGTGCATCAAGATTTATTGAAAGTGGGGCTGATATAGTTTGGGATATTTTGGAGGATGTAGTTAAAGAGGCATATGTTCTTTTGAATCGTGCTCCAACTCTGCATAGGTTGGGTATTCAAGCTTTTAGACCTATTTTGATAGAAGGCAAGTCTATACAGATACATCCTTTGGTTTGCCCTGCTTTTAATGCTGATTTTGATGGAGATCAAATGGCTGTTCATGTTCCATTAACTAAAGAGGCCTTGGATGAAGCAAAAAATTTAATACTTTCCACAAATAATTTACTAAAACCAGCCACAGGTGATCCAGTAGTGGCTCCTAATCAAGATATTGTGTGGGGGATATATTATATTACCAAAATGAAGGATGATGGATTGGATGATAAAAAATTAAAATATTATTCTGACTCTGACGAAGTTAAAATAGCTTATGAGAATGGAAACATAAATTTACACAAGCCTATAATGGTTAAAATAGCAGAAGATAATATTGTAAGAACTACAGCCGGAAGAATTATTTTTAATGATTTGCTTCCAGAAAAGTTACGTTATGTTAATAAGCTCGTGAAAAAGGGAGAGTTAAAATCTTTAGTGCGTGATTGTTTAAGATTTTATGATGAAAAAGAAACTGTTAAGTTTTTAGATAGTCTTAAAAATGAGGCCTTTGATATTATTACAAAAAGTGGAATGTCTTTTGGAATAGACGATCTTCCTGATTTTGATGAAAAAGATAAGCTTTTGGAAGAAGCTGAGTCTAAGGTTAGTGAAGTTGAAGAGCAGTTTGAAGACGGTCTTTTAACGATTAGTGAAAGATCAAATAAAATAATAGAAATTTGGAGTAATACTAAAGAGAAAATTACTGATGTTTGCCAAGAAGGTTTAGATCCTGAAAATCCTATTTATTTCATGGTTGATTCTGGGGCCAGGGGAAGTTGGGCTCAGCTTACTCAGATAGTTGGCATGAAAGGTTTGGTTATTTCTCCTTCTGGAGATATTATAGAGTTGCCGGTAAAAGGTAATTTTAAGAAAGGTTTTGGTGTTTTAGAATATTTTATTTCTACTCACGGTGTTCGTAAGGGTCTTTCAGATACTGCTCTTCGTACTGCTAATGCTGGATATTTGACCAGAAGGTTGGTTGATGTCTCTCAGGATGTAATAGTGGAAAAAGATGATTGTAAAAGTTCTAAGGGGATGATAATAACCAAAAAAGAGAGTGAAGAATTAGGTGAAGATTTTTTTAAAAGAATTACAGGAAGGTTTTTGGCTGAAGATTTAAAAAATAAAAAGGGAAAAATTTTGGTTAAATCAGGAGAAATTTTATCTATAAATTTAATAGAAGAGTTGAAAGACAAAAAGGAAGATGTTGACGAGGCTTCTATTAGATCAGTCTTGACTTGCAAGATGAGCAAGGGGGTTTGTTCTAAATGTTATGGTTATGATTTGGGCAACAATAAGCCAGTGAAAGTTGGAATTCCAGTAGGTATTATAGCTGCTCAATCAATTGGTGAACCTGGAACTCAGCTTACTATGAGAACTTTTCAT
>JAIOTG010000114.1 GCA_021106995.1 bacterium | reverse complement strand
TTAAATCCCATATTTTGTAATATTAATTGAGATTCTTTTCTAATAGCACCATAACATCCTCCTTTGAAATAACTCCCATAATCAACCAATACAGGTTTCCCATCAACTATTTCAGGCCTGCCGTGCGAATTAGCTTTGAAAAGAAAAAATTCAAGCTCAGGACCCACATAGAAATAATTAGCACCTAATAATCTTTTAGCTTTACTAATTGTTTTTTCTAAAACATATCTTACATCCCCCTCATACCTTGTTCCATTAGGGTTATAAATTTTAGCGAACATAATAAGTTCTCTCCACTTTTTATCTTCAAGTCCCTGGGTTTTAAGACTATAAGCCCAAGGAGTAATTACGGCTGTCTCGGGTATTGGAACAGCTATTTTATCACTCTCATTAATTCTCGCCTGCCCTAAAACAGAGCTTCCATCATACCAAAAACCTTCTTCTAATGATTTTTTATCAATCATATATCTTGGAACTGCAAAATCAGATTGAATATTTCCTAACAAATCAGAAAAAAATATTCTAACAAATTGTATTTCTTTATTATTTTTTAATAATTTAAGAACATCTTCAGAAGAATTACACTTAATAACCTCTTCAGGATTAAAATCATAAATTTTATTGTTATCCCATATCATAAAGGTTTATTATTATTCTATATTTTAAATATTTATATAAATCAAAACTTATTTTATACTTAAACATAACAAAACTTAAATAGCTAATTCTTCTATCCAAAACAATGCAAAATTTAATAGAACTTAAACCAAAAATCATAGATTTGATTAAAAAAAATGGTCCTGTCCTGCCTGTCCAAATATCCAAACACATAGATTCTAATATTATATTCGCAGGAGCAATATTATCAGAATTAGTAAAAACCAAACAAGTATTAATAAGCAGTGCAAAAATAGGGGGAAGTCCTGTTTATTATATGGAAGGACAAGAAAACAAATTAGACACACTTTATTCTCATTTAAAAGATGTTCATAAACAAGTTTATGATTTATTAAAACAAAAAAAAGTTTTACAAGATACTCAATTAGAAGCCTGGCAGAGGGTTGCTCTAAGAGAAATAAAAGATTTTGCTATTATGCTCAAAACAAATACGGGAGAAATATTTTGGAAATGGTATTTATTATCCAATCAAGATATAGAACATTTAATTAAAGAAATCCTAAAAATTCCTGCTAAAAAAGAAATTCCAATAAAACCAAAAATCGAGAAAAAAGAACCATTAAAAGAAAAAATTGAAGAACAACAACCAGTATTAAAAGAAAAACAAGTTATTCTAAAAGAAAAAGAGATTACATCCGGTGATTATACAGAATTCTTTGAAGAAAATAACCTTCAAATATTAAAAGAAAAAACAATTAGAAAAAACAAAAATATGGATTTTATAGCATTAGTACCATCTAAAATAGGGGATGTTAAATTCTTTATAAAATTCAAAGATAAAAAGAAAGTTTCAGATGAAGATTTAAAACTTGCATATTATGAATCAAAAGAGAAAAATCTACCACTATTATTCTTAATGACTGGAGAATTAACCAAAAAAGGACAAGAATACCTAAAAAACAAGGATATACAGATCAAAACATTAAAAGAAAAACCTTAAAAATACATATTATATATAATCTAAACTATGGGAAGAATAAAAACAACATTAGTTAAAACAATTTCAAGAGAACTTGTGGAAAAATATAGGGAAAATTTTACTAAAGAATTTGAAAAAAACAAGAAAGTGGTAGATAAGTATTTAGACGTTCCTTCTAAAAAATTAAGGAATGTTATAACAGGTTACGTAACAAGATTGGTCAAGAAAGAACAATAATTGGAGGATTGGTAAAATGGAAAAACAACGATCAACAACAAGAGAAGAAAATACTGTTTTTATTGGAAATAAGCCCTTTATGAATTATGTAACAGGTGTCGTGATGCAATTTACAACACAAGCTGCAAAAGAAGTTGTAGTAAAAGCAAGAGGAAAATTTATTTCTAGATGTGTGGATGTATCGGAAGTTGCAGCCAAGAGATTCTTAGAAAATGCGGTAGAAGTTAATAATATCAAAATTGACTCTGAAGAGTTCGAAAATAAAGAAGGAAAGACAATAAGAGTTTCTACAATAGAAATAACTCTTATTAAAAAATAAATTCTTCTTTTTTCTTTTTTGTTTTAATTCTTAAGAAGTAAAAGAACATTTATATAAAAAATTATTTTAGCAAATACATATGGAATTTCCATTTTTTATTATGCAATCAAATATACTATTTGATATTGGAATAATAATTATTGCCGCAACAATAGTTTCATATTTTTTAAAAATAATCAAACAACCAGCAATTCCTGCTTACATTATTGCAGGAATATTAATAGGACCTAGTTTTCTTAAATTAATTACAAATATAGAAGAAATGAAATTATTATCAGAATTAGGAATAGCTTTCTTACTTTTTATGGTGGGTTTGGAAATAGATATTAAAAAGCTAAAAGATGTCGCATTTATATCTTCTATAGGAGGAGGTATTTCTTTTATATTAACATTTTCAATAGGATTTTTTCTAGCTTTATTTCTAAACTTAATTCCTATGGAA
>JAIOTG010000032.1 GCA_021106995.1 bacterium | reverse complement strand
TTTGAGTTATTACGTTATCGAAGATTTTTCTCAGGCTTTTTCTTTAAGAGATCAAGGGATTATTGCTAATCCTTATGATTATAATGCCAGGGTGATTGGTGAACCTGTTAATTCTTGGTCCTATTTGGACGGAAGGGATTTGTTTTATTTAGACAATGATTCCTGGGGTTTAAACAAATTTTATTTTACTTCCTTTCCTCAGAGGTCCGGAATAGTATTGAAAGATTTAAACACGGAAAAGGAGTATTGGTTTATAACCGATTATCTATCCGAGAAATCAAAAGAAAATTGGGAGAGAATAACTTGCCCTGATTCTGAGAAAGGTGGCGGAGACCCTGTTTTAGTTTTCCCTCTAGCGCCTCCTGGTTATATTTATCCTCAATTTGAGACTGATAATGATGGAGATGGCTATACAGAGAACGATGGCGACTGTAATGACGCTGATAATTTTGTTTATCCCGGTGCAATTGAAATTTGCGGTGATGATATTGATCAGGATTGTAATGGTTTTGATCTTTATTGTGATGGAAGTAGTAGTGTTACTCTTTCTTGGGGTAAGCCGGATGATAACCGGGTAATTGGTTATAATATTTATTGCGGAATATCCGGAACTGATTTTAAAACGACGCCTGTGGAGACGATTAATACCGCTGACCAGACCAGTTGTCTTATTTTAAATTTGGAAGCAGGGTTTGAATATTCCTTTACAGCGACCAGTCTTGACGCAGACGGCAATGAAAGCGATTTCTCTGAAACTATCTGTTATATTGTTCAGTCTCAAGTCGACATTGATAATGATGGCGATGGTTGGACTGTGGGAGAAGGGGATTGCAATGACGATAACCCTGATATTTATCCTGGTGCTATAGAAATCTGTGGAGACGGTATTGACCAGGATTGCAACGGAGAAGATTCAGTTCTTCCTTCCGCACAATGTGTGGTAATCACTGTTGTTGATAACGGTTATTTAATCAGTAATTTATCTTCTGCCTTTAGTATTTCTCGGGATCAAGGTATCTTGATTAATCCCGAAAGATACAGTGTTCGCATGATTGGCGAGCCTGTTAATTCCTGGTCTTACTCGGATGGAAAAGATTTGCTCTACCTGAGTGAAGATTCTTGGGTCTTAAATGAGGATTATCTTACGGTCGAGCCCAAGAAAATAGGGTTTATACTAAAAGACAGAGAAACAGCACAAGAATATTGGTTTATAACTGCGTTCCTGTGCGAAGACTCAAGGGGAAAATTTGAAAGGATAACAGATCCTGTTTGTCCTTATGGAGGAGGGGATGTTTCCTTGATTATTCCTGAAGCTCCACAGGGATACTTTCCTTGTAATTAAAAATGGAGACTTATAACATAGGTCAAGGTTGAAATGACTTCAAAATCATTTTAACCTTGACTCTTTTTTATTTTTGTGATATGATATTAAATCATTTGAGTAATAAATTTATGCCAATTTTAAACAAAATTTTAGAAAAATACACAATTAAGGCCCATCATTTATTGATTTTTTTCTTAATTGTTTTGTCAGTCTATATCAGCCTGATGTTTTTTGACGTTTTTAATATTTATATATTATCTTCAATATTACTGCTTTTTATTGCCTACCTATTTAGAAAGAAAATATGGTTGTTATTAGCCCTGTCACCATCTGCTTTGCTTTTAGGTAGTTTTTTAAACATACCCATCGCTGACACTTGGGTTTATGAGGCTAATTTGACTGAAGTATTTCTTTTTTTAGCTTTTACGGTTATGGTTGTTGACGCTCTATTAAATTCAGAAGAGATTAAAATAAAAAAGGATTTTTTGTCTTTTTCTTTATTTTTGTATTTACTTTTATCTTTAATATCTTTTTTTCAACTTATAGTTTTTCGCTTATTTATTTATGGGATTAAGTTAATTATATTTTTTAATTTGGCCTATGTTTTGGCTTTAAATTATTTAAACACTAAAAATAGAATAAGATGTTTCTTGTATAGTATTTCTTTTTTAGCCTTAGCTATATCTTCCCAGATTTTTTATAAAATATTTAAAACGGGTCTTTCTCTAGATTTTTTCTTAAACAGAAATGACATTTTAATATCCCTTGGGCCAATAGCAAGTTCAGTTGCAGTTTTAGTTATGATTTTGCCTATTATTCTGGCTTGGTATTTTCAAGACAAGGACAAAAGAAATAGCTTTTTTATTATTCTAATATTTTTTCTAGGTTCTTTGGCCGTTTTTTTATCTCTAGGAAAGAGCGCTATCGCTAGTTTGTTTATAGCCCTTCTTTATCTATTTATAAAGTTTAAAAATAAAAGAATAATTTTTACTCTCATCTTTGTTTTGTTTGTAACCTCAAGTTTTATTTTGCTCAATTCTTTTTTTGAGGGTTTATTTTTTAGAATTAATCATGTCTTTATTGATGTTAGTAGTAAGTTTAGGTTACTCGAGATAAAGACTGATATTAATTTAATAAAAAATAATTTTTGGACTGGCGTAGGATCTGGGCAACAGATAATTTATTATTCTCGTCATCTTTTTCCAGGCTACAAACAATTAGTCAATAATTTTTTCTTACAAACTTTTATCGATTTAGGTGTCCTAGGTATTTCAACGGCCTTTTTAATAGTAATCACTATCTGGAAAAAAACTAAAAAAACAATGAAAAACAAAAATCAATTATCAAACCCTATCTATTATGGTTTTATAGCTTCAATGATAGCGGTTTTAATTAATGGGCAAGTAGAGGTAACGCTTTTTGCCTTGCCTTATGGAATTGTATTTTGGATGATTATGGGAGTTTTTAGTAATTTATCTAGCTATAATTAA
>JAIOTG010000080.1 GCA_021106995.1 bacterium | reverse complement strand
AGATTCCATATATTATTTTTGTAGTTGATGAGTTGGCTGATTTAATGGTTGTTGCTGCTAGAGATATTGAGACTGGAGTAATTCGTTTGACCCAAATGGCCAGAGCTGTTGGCATTCATTTGGTTTTAGCTACTCAGAGACCGAGCGTAGATGTTATTACCGGCTTAATTAAAGCTAATATACCAACTAGAATAGCTTTTTCAGTAGCTTCTGGGGTTGATTCAAAAACTATTTTAGATTCCCAAGGAGCGGAAAAGCTTTTGGGTCAAGGAGATATGCTTTTTGTAAGTCCTAATATTTCAAAACCAAAGAGAATACAGGGAGTTTTTGTTGGCGACACAGAGGTTAAGAGAGTTGTTAATTATATTAAAGAAAGAAGCGGAGATTTTGATTATGTAGATGATATTACTGAGAGTCAAAAAGTGGAAGGTATGACCAGTCCTGGATTTTTAGGGAACAATGAAAGAGATGAATATTATGAAGACGCCAAAAAAATAATTATTAAACACGGCAAGGCTTCAGCTTCTTTTTTACAGAGAAAGCTAAGGGTAGGGTATGCTCGAGCAGCTAGTCTTTTAGATGAACTTGAGGAGGCGGGTGTAATTGGTCCTGGCAATGGATCTAAACCTAGGGAAGTTTTGGTTAGTTTTGAAGATTATAATTCCTTGGAAAATCAAGGTGTGAGCGGAGTTAATCTTCATAATCGTGAAGAAACAGAAGCTCCTAATAGTTATTTTGGTGATGAAGACGAGGAAAGGGAAGACGAAGAAGATAAGGAGGATGAAGAAGAAAATTTGTCGGAAAATAATAATTACAATAATAATGATGAAGAAAAAATAAAGAAAGATGAGGAAGAAAAAAACGGTGAAGAAAACAAGAATAATGAAGACGAATATGACGAAGATGAAGATGATGTTTATTTCTCCAAATAATTAGTTTTATTATTTCTCTAAAAAGAATAAATTTGGTTTGATACAATAAAGAAAATAAAAAGTTTATATTAAAAGTTTTAGTTTTTGTGCTAGAGCTTTTTGTTTTAAAATATTCTTATAAATTATGGTTCGTTTTCATAAAATATGTTAAAATAAAAAATATAGTAAAATTAAATAAAAAATAATATTCTTTCTATGATTTTTAAAAAGCTATTTTTATCAGTTCTTTTTTTATCTTTTCTTTTTAGTTTAACGGGCTGCACTATTCCTTTTATAAATAAGGAAATTACTTTACCTTTTTTTGAAAAAAAACCAGAGGTGGTTTTGGAAAAAATGCGTGAAAAAATGGACAGAGTTTCTTACTATAAATTTGATGTTGATTTTAGTTTAAATTTTAAAACAAACTCTGATAAAATAGATTCTCCTGAAACTTCAAATTCTTCCTTTATAATCCCCTTAGATAGTGATTTGGTAGAACAGTATTTTAAAGATTGGACTCTAAATTTAAAAATCAAAAATCAAATAGACCAAAAAGATAAAGATAATAAAAAACAAAAGAATGATATAGATTTAGGAATTTTATTTGGCAATGGTAAGTGGAATTTTAATTTTAGTTCAGTCAATTTGGAGGATAAACAATATTTGAGAATAAACGAAGTACCAATGATTGTGTCTATGCTTTTGGGACAGTTTGTCGGAGAAGAAGTTTATAATAGTTGGATAGAGGTTAATTTTGAAGCTTTAGAATCGGTTGATTCATTTGGTCCAGTTTCATTTTACTCTGGATTTAGCGACTCTTTACTAAATCAGGAGAGGCAAAAAGACATGGGAGATTTTTCCGATGGCTTAGAAGGAAAATATAGTTTATTAGAAGTAAAGGAAAGACTTAGTGATGAAGAAATGGATGGAAATAAATGTTATCATTATAAAATTAAAATTAATGAAGAAGAATTTAAGAAATTTTTTTATGAAGTTCAAGAATTTATAAATGAGGATAATCCTGAGTTAGAAAAAATTGATGAAGAAAAAATAATATCTGAGGTGTTAAAGCTTGCTCGTCAATTAGATATAAATTTATGGGTTGACAAGAAAGACTTTTATTTAAGAAAGATTGATTTTAGTCTTAGTTTTGATCCATCTCAATTTGATAGTTTTGGCCTAGACATACCTGAAGAGGCTATTTCCATGGAAGTAAAAGGAGAAACTAGATATTATGATTTTGATAAGCCCGTTAATATAGAAAAGCCTGAAAATAGTACAACTATTTCTGAAATTATAGAAAAACAGGCGAAAAAAGCAAAGGAAGAATTAGAAAGAGCTCGGATTCAGGCTCGCTCCTCTAGAACATTGGCTGATGTTAAGCAGATACAGACAGCTCTGGGGCTTTGTTATGCCGATACAGGAGAATATCCATCTTTTATAGAGTCTGGGGATGAAATATTTTCTAATGAAAAAGGACATGCCATAATAAAAGAGGTTCCTTCTATTGTTATTGGTGAAGACAGTGATATTTGTTCCTCTGGTTTTGATTATATTTACGGCACAAATAAAGAGAAAAATAATTATCAAATTATATATTGCCTAGAGGGAGAAACAAACAATATCCCTGCTGGTTATAATATGGTTAATAAAAGCAGTAATTATGATTACTATAGTAATTATGATTACTATAAAAACGAAAAGAGTTTTAACAATGATGAAGTTATACAAGTTTTAAGTGATTTTGATGATGATGGGCTTTGTAATTATATTGAAACAGAAGTTTATAAAACTGATCCCATGAAAAAAGATAGTGATGGTGATGGTTATAATGACAAGGACGAACTTAAAAATGGCTATAATCCTAACGGAGAAGGAAAGTTATAAAATAAAGATATTATTATTTATTTAAATTAAAAAAATATGCAAGATTTAAAAATTCAAAAAATTATTGATCAAATAATAGAAGCGGCTGAATTGCCTGGTATGTCAGAGGCTTTAGAAAAAGAGTTTAGAAAAAATATAGAAGTAGAGATTATTAAAAGAATAGGGATTATTACTCTCGAGAGTTTGGATGATGAAGGCTTAAAAAAATATGAGGAATTAAGCGAGAAAGAAAAACAGGATCAATCTGTCGTACAAGAAATAATTAAGGCACACTCTAGTGATTTTGAAAAAAATATTAAGGAAGGCTTGGAGAATTTGATTAAGGAAGTTATTATAGCTTCTAAGCAGTAATTTTTTTAATGAAAAATAACAAAAATTATGCTTAATAAAAAGGAAAAAAATTTTAATAACATAAAAAGTAGATTAAACAGAACTTATCAAGATTATATTAAAGAAATAAAAAAGATAGAAAAAGAAAGAGATGAAAAAATTATTAAAATATTAAGATCTATGGAAGACAGAGAAATAAATAAAATTCAAAAAGATATAAAAGAATAAATTTAAAAATATGAATGAAATAGAATCAAATAAAGAGAAAATGGATTTTAGTTCAACCGAAGAAACAAGTTTTATAAAATTATTAGAGGAAGAACAGAAAAACAACAAAAATTTAGAGGATGCTAAGGTAGAGGTTTTTGTAAAATTATCAAACCAGTTTAATAAAGATTTAAAGAAATTAAAAAGTCAGGGAGATATTTCTACTATAGAGAAAAAATTAGACAATATTGAAATTTATGATACAGATCAAGTTATTGAAGAAAAATTTAAAGATTTAGAAGAAGATATAAAGATATTTGAATTAATGATTGAAGAAGAAAAAAAAATTGAGCAAAGAGGGAAAGGTGCTATAGAAAGAGGTAAAACTAAATCTTCCCTTGTTGAAGATAGCCCACTTAGTACCATGGAGGAAAAAGGGCAGGCTTCTGAGATTGTTTCTAAAGCAAGTAAAGATATTGAAAAAACAAGCCGAAAGGCAAAAGAAAAACTTCCGTCTGTGCATAAAAAAAGTGATTTTCTTTTAAAATCTGAGGAACTTATATCTTTAGACGATGTTTATATAGAGGCTTCTTTAAAAGATATGCCTCTGAAAGACTTGGTTAATTTTGTAAAGTTAAAAACAAGAACCAGATTAAATGATAAAGAAATTGAGAATGAGATTATGGCAGCCAATCCAGATAAGCTTAGAGAGGATAGGGAAATATTAGGTAAGGTTTCTGAGTTAACAGATCTCTTAAGAGAGTCCGATGAATTTATTAAAAGTGAAAAAAATAAAATTTTTGAAAAAATATCTCAAAGAACTGGTCTTCTGGGCTATGAAGTAGGTGAAATATTTGATCATCAATTACAAATAATCGAAAAAGAAGCTCGTAATAAAGTTGCTAATAGCGAGAGCATAAAAAAGAAGCTTGCTAAGACTGCCGGTAAAATGACTGCCTATATGGGCGCTGGTTTGGGAGTTGGAATAGCAACAGGGGGAGTCGGCGTCTTTGCTGGTCTTGGCGTTGCCTCTGTTGGAGCCCTCCGTGTTTTAGAAAGTTATAGAACTGGACAGGTGAGCAGTAAAAAATTAGAAGCTTCAATAACTGTAGTTAAGTCAGAATTAAATAAAGACCAAAATAAAGATTTGTTTATAAATAATATAATTGCAGAAATCGCTACCTATAAGCAAAATCAGATTGATAATAAAAAAGAAACAATCTCAGTAGCTGAAGAAGATTTGGATAATCTTAAAGATTATTATTTAGATGAAAAAAATTTTGATTCTAAAGCAGCGTTAGATCTTAAATATACTGAATTGGAAAACATAAACAGAGATCAACTCGAAATTTATTTAAAAAATTTAAATGTAGGCAGGAAAGAAAGAGAAGATATTTTAAGAAATACTTCTATTTTAAATAAAATAAATTTTGAAAATCAACTTGTAGCTGAAAAATTTAGAAATAGAAAAAGGAGCTTTGTTGACAAAGTGGCATCAAAACTCGGAAAGGCCTGGGACAGTACTTTAGGATCGAAATATTTAAAGGGCGGGGAGAGCGCTAGAGAAAAAGCGACAACCTCGGCTATTTTTGTTGGAATGGGAGCAGTTGCACGTAGCATGCCCGGTGTTAGAAATGTTTTAATGGGATATGGAGGAATGAAATTAGGTGATTTGGCAGGAGGTTTAATAAAAGGAGAAAAACAAGTTCATGCTCAAGATTTGATAAATTTTAAAAATAAAAAAAATCCTAAAGAGTTTGGTGATTTAGTTATGATGGCAAAAACTCAATTATTGGATGACAAGTTTAAAAAAGAAAATCCAACTGAATATGCTTTTTTAAATTTGGAAATAAACAAGATTGACGAAGAAAATGTTAAAAAAGTTGAAAATGTTAAAAATTTTATTTCTAGTCATTCTAAAAGATTAGAGCATAATTTAAACGATAAATATACACAAGAAAGATTGAATAAATTAGCGAAAATTGATTTACAAATATTAGGGGGCTTGGCTGCTGGTTTTTTAGGTGATGATTTAGTTAGAGAGGCAGGTGAGTTTATAAAACATTGGAATGGCGATGAAGTTCAAGTGACAACTCAGGAAATGTCAGTAGAATTAAATCAAGAACAGCAAAGAGTATTTAATGAAGCTTGGAAATGGATGCAAAAACATGATCATGATGATGTTTTTAGTAAAGAAGAATTGGAACAGTTTGTTAAGGATCATGATTATATGATTAACAATAGGGAGGATAAACTTTTCGATGCTTTAGAGAATAAAATAGATCAAAATAAAATAGCTCAGGAAATAAATAAAAATCCAAAAATTTTAGATAAAGGTTTTGATAAAATTCAAGCAGAAGATAGCTCCTTAGAAGATTTTAATAAGACTGAAGGAGAGAAAAAACAATTAGAAAAAACTATTCATGAATCAAATAGAGTTAAAATAATAAATCCGGATGATAAAGAGAGTCCTTTGGAAGTTGAATCGACAAAAGAAGCTTTAACGAAAGAGGGGTCGGCTAAAAGCGATGCTGAAAAATTTGCCCCTGATCCATTTGCTCCTATTCCAGGTTTAGAAGAGGCAAAAATAGCTTCTCAAGTGGCAGAAGATGCAATCATAAAGAAGGGTGAAGGAATTGAACATGCCTTAATAAGACAATTAAAAGCTAATCCGCAAGAATTTGGATATAAAGAGGACCTTACTAAGAGTGGAGAAATTGCTAAATGGGCAGGAGGAGAAGCTCATAAACTCGCTATAAACTCCAGTTATGTAAATGCTGAAACAGGAGCTGAAGTTAGAGTGGGAACAGAAGGAGTTGATAGAGTAGCTTATGTTTTAAAAACTAATTCAGAGGGAGAGTTGGAGATAGAGGAACATTTTAAGAATGAAGATGGTGAATTTGAGCTTAGAGAATCTCATAAAGAAGGTGATCCTTTTGAAGAAAAGAAAGATAGGGAGGAATATGAGTATGGATATAAAAAAGCCCAGGTTGAAGATGTGGAAGATATTAAATCAGAGAATTTAAACAATGAGGAATTAGAAAAGTTTGGCATAGATGTTAAAGATGAGGTAGACAAAGCTTTGGCAGGTTATCTTAATCAGCATCCTGACTTATTACAAGATGATGTTATTGCATCGTCTTTGTCAGCTCAAGAAATTCAAGATAAGGCTGATTTTGGAAATATTAGTTCAGCTACAGTAAATGAGGTTCCTGTTTTTAAAGCAGAGGATGTTAATTCAAAAAATCCTGAGACTGTCGAAAAAATAAAAGATTTATGTCGAGATACAGGATCAGGGCCCAGTCAAATAGCTAAAGAAATATTAAATTTAAGTAAAGATACTGGTGCTAGTCCAAAGGAATTATTGGATAGCTTTAAACAGCTTTCTATTTTTCCAGAAGAAAAAAGGTTATATGTATTTAATTTGTTAAACAGTAATAATACCAGAGAGGCTTTGGGTAAAATTTTTAATACGACCATATCTCAGGACAAGTTTAGCTATGAGGATGGATTATATAAAATAAAAGATTTTAAAGATGGTTATGACTTATTTTTAAGTAAGGATTTAAATCAAATTAAGTTTTCTTTAGATGGTCCAGGAAGTAATAACTTAGGAAACGATGCTGTGTTTGGAACAAGTCCAAATTTGGATTTGAATCCAAATAATATTGAAAAAGCCAATACTTGGTTGAATGAAAATTTGAGTAATAGTGAGAGTAATTTGGAGTCAGGAGCTGAGGCGACTATTGATAATTCAAACGGTACGGATAACTCAGAAGTGGAAAGTGTTGAGAATGTAGATGATAGCTCAGTAAATGATGTGACGGAGGCGCCCAGCACAGAAGAGACAGTCTCGGAAGCACCAGTAATAGATCAAAAAAAATTCGAATCTTTTTTATTAAAAGGTGAAAGTTATAAAAATTGGGGAGAATTTGAAGTTTATTTAAAAACCCAAGATTATTATGATGAGCTTTCTGGAAGAGATAAAGTTGTTTTAAAAAGTGATTTTGATAATTTGAATAGTAATAGGGATATACAATCAGCAAAAGATAGTATAAATGAAATTATAGAAAAGGTTCAATATCAAAAGGATTTTTCTGATATTTTTGAGAGATATGATAGTTCAGAAAATAAAGTTGAAGCTTTACTTGAGTTTATAAGAGAAAATAAATTGCCAAATCATTTTTTTGCTGATTATGCTTATGAAGAGTTGGCAAAAGTGTTTGGGGGTGAAAATAATTTAGGAGAGATAGATAGAGAGGGGATAAAGTTAGCTTTAGATGCTATAGATGAATATGAAACAAGTATTGATCCAAAAGAAATAGAACTTGTTGAAACATCGAAGAATTTTTTAAATGAATTAGTAAGGAAGATTTAAAAAAGAAAATAAAAAGACTTTTGGGAAATAAAAAACCCCGAGAAGCAGTTTTTTATAAAACTGCCTTCGGGGTTTTTGTCATTCATAGTAGAGAATGGCGACTCTGTTTTCGGAGTCGCAAGACCCATACTTGAACGTTCCGATTTCAAGGATAACCTTGGTCTCGGAGACGTCTATACCTTTTGACGCAAGGTATGTTTT
>JAIOTG010000083.1 GCA_021106995.1 bacterium | reverse complement strand
ATAACTCTCCATCATTTCCGGTTAAAACAAAGCTGGGATTTTCTTTCTTAGCTGTATCAGGAAAATAACCGTCAGAATAATGTCTAGATCTCAAAACTACATCCAGGCCACTGTTTTTGTCACTATACACTTTTGAATTATCTACATCTCCCAACTTGCCGTTATAAGAAATTTCATCTAAAATAATCCAATCATAACCCATCTCCTTGATCACTTTAGCCACCTTTTTATCATAAGCCATCTCGGGTATAAAAAAACCTTTGGGCTTAAAACTCTTGCTTAAATATTTTTTCAATATTTCTTCATTTTCAATTATTTGCCGCTTCATCTCCTCCTTGGAAATTAAAGGCATAAAAGGATGATAAGCAACTGTTCCAGTTATGTCAATTTTTCCTTTTTTTACTAAAAATTTTATTCTCTTTATTAAATCTTCATGTCCCAACTCATCCCATCTCAAAAAAAGACAACCTGATATATTTAAAGTCAACCTTAAATCAGGATGCTCTTCTAGACCCCTAACTATCCTCAAATAACTCTTTTGAGTAGCCTCCTCTATAACATAGTCCTCAGAATTGGCCGGCTGATATAAATGTAAAAAACTTATCCAGGTCATATATTTTTATTATAATTTTTTTTACCATTAATTTTCATAGCTATTTTATATAGTTTTACATATTTTTTAGCTGGAATATCCCAACTATTTGATTCCTGCATAGCCCTAACTTTTAAACTCCTAAATACATTTTTATATTTAAATGTTTCCAACGCTCTAATTATGGAAGCATACAAAGAAAATTCATTAAAACGAACAAAAGTAAACCCTGTTCCTTTCTTTAGTGAATATGTTGGATCAAAATTTTCAACCGTATCATTTAACCCCCCCACTTTTCTAACAATCGGAATACATCCATATCTCATGGCTATTAATTGATTAATACCGCAGGGCTCGTGATGAGATGGTAATAGGAAAAAATCCGATCCAGCGTAAACCAATGTTTCAATTTTTTGATTTTTTGAAAATGGAAGCCAAATTATATTATTAGGAAATTTTCTTTGATATTTCCTTAATTCTTTAATATACCCCTTATCTCCATCACCCATAATAATTATCTGTAAATCTAATCTGGCTAATTGATCAAGTATGTTGGAAATTAATTCAAAACCTTTCTGATAAGCAACTCTTGAAGTAGCGCAAATTATGGGAATATCCATATCAACCGGAAACCCTAATTTTTTTTGTAAATATTCTTTGTTTAACTTCTTTCTATGAATTTTTTGATAATTGTAATTTTTAAATAAACCGGGGTCATTCATCGGATTAAAAGCTTTATAGTCTATGCCGTTAACTATTCCAAAAAGACGATCTTCTCGATTTCTTAAAACTCTATGCAAGTCCTGACCGAATTTTTTAGTCATCACTTCCTCTCTATACCTCTCGCTAACCGTACTTATAATATCGGCTGAAAGAATTGCTCTTTTGGCAAAATTTATATATTCAATACCCGGATTGTCTAAATGAGGCAAACGTTTGCGGCCATAATCTTTTTTTTCAGGAGATACTTCCCACCAATTTTTACCAAATTGAAAAACCAAATTATGAATAGTAAAAATTGTTTTAGCTTTTTTTAAAGTTTTCGAATATCTAAAACCAGTTTTTAAATAAAAAGGAATAAGACCGGTTTGCCAATCATGACAATGAATTATATTAGCTTCAAATTTAAGAAGAGATATTAATTTTAAAGCCGCTACATCAAAAATCATAAAACGAGCGTTTTCATGACTTGAGCCATATAATGCTCTTCTCTTAGAAAAATATTTTTTATTTTCAATAAAATAAACCGGCAAATCTCGCATTAAATAACCCTTCCAATAATTAACCCTTATTCTATCCTTAGAATTTATCCTAAGTTCAACATCACTATAAATTAACTTTAAATTATGTTTCTCTTTATCAATAACCTTGCCATAAAGAGGAGTAATACAAATAACCTGATTATTCAATCTATTTAAAGCTCTAGGAAGGCTTCTGGCCACATCTCCAAGTCCCCCGCTTTTTGAAAAGGGAAACAATTCAGACGATATAGAAACTATTTTTAATTTTTTAGACATAAATTTGTTATATTTTATAATCTCTACGTTAAGCGTTACACGAGTTAACAGCACATATAGCAGTGGCTAAAGCGTCAGCAGCATCGTCGGGTCTTGGAATTTCTTTTAAATTTAATAAAATTTTTACCATTTTTTGAACTTGTAGTTTAGAAGCTTTCCCATATGAAGAAACTGCTTGCTTAATCTGAAGTGGAGTAAATTCAACTGTTCTAACCCCACTCTGTTTAGCAGACAGAAGAATAACTCCTCTAGCCTGACCAACCACTAAAGCAGTTTTTACATTTTTACAAAAAAACAATTGCTCAACTGCAATTAAATTTGGTCTGTATTTTTTTATTATTTGCTTTAATTCTTTATTTAAAGAATTAAGTCTATCAGACATTTCTAATCCAGCTTTTGTCTGAATAGATCCGTAATCCAGACATTTTAAATTACCTTTTTCATCTTTTTCAATAACACCAAAACCGGTGTCAGCTATACCGGGATCTATTCCTAATATAATATAACTCATAAAAATTATAAATCTGTATTAGTATAATAATCACTGACATCCTCAATACTTTCTAATTCCTCGATAAACTTATCCATCTTTTCCTGGTCCTCCTTTCCTAACTCTTGAGTGTCTTTAGAAATATATTCTATGTCAGCCGACTCCACTTTTATATCTTGCGCGTTTAAATAATCCCTTGCCTTTTGCAAATTTTCCACTTTAGTATAAATAATAACTCCTTCTTCCTCTTTTATAATATCCTCAGCCCCAACGTCTATTAATTCTAACTGTTTCTCTTCCTCAAATATATTAGATTTATCCACCTCTTCTTTTATAACATTAATCACTCCTTTTTGTTTAAAATTCCATTTAACAGAGGCAAAAGAACCTCCATATTTCGTAAAAACATGCTTTATATCAGATGCGCTTCTATTTTTATTATCGGTAAGACTCTTCACAATAAACTGGATATTACAAGGACCAATTCCTTCATAATACAATTCTTCTATTATGTCTCCTTTCAATTCTCCAGTTCCTCTTTTAATTGCTTTTTCAATGTTATCCTTTGGCATATTGGATGACTTAGCCCTATCAATAGCTAAACGCAAACCAAAATTGGAATCAGGATCACCGCCTTTATCACGGGCCTCAATAGATATTAAATTTCCTAATTTAGTAAAAATAGCCCCACGTTTTGAATCCTTTACTGCTTTGTCTCTTTTTATTTTTGACCATTTACTATGTCCAGACATAATTGAAAATAACTAAATTATAAAATCAATCATAACACAATTAACTATAAAAATCAATTAAAAAAAGAGCCTCAAATGTTCTAAAAAAGGCTCTTTTTTTATATTTTCTAATTACATCATTGGCATTCCACCGCCCATTCCAGCTGGCATTCCACCGCCCATATTATTATCATCTTTTTCATCTGGATCATCTGAAATAACTGCCTCAATAGTTAAAAACATAACAGCAGCGCTAACAGCGTTTTCTAAAGCAGTTCTAACAACTTTAGTAGGATCAATTATCCCTGACTCAATCATATCTTCATATTTATCATCAAAAGCATTATATCCGATTGTTTTATTTTCTTTACCTTTATTCTTTCCAATAATATTATACAAAACCAAAGAACCATCTTTTCCAGCATTAGAAGCAATCTGTTTTATTGGCTCCAAAATAGCTTTATCCACTATCCTAGCTCCAGCATCTTTTTCTTGACCTGATTCTTTAAAAGAATTACTAGTACGAGCAAGGGCTAAACCACCTCCAGCAACTATTCCTTCTTCTTGAGCAGCTCTAGTGGCGTTTAAAGCATCCTCCACTCTATCCTTCTTCTCTTTCATTTCAGTTTCAGTTGCCGCTCCAACCTTTATCACTGCAACTCCGCCGGATAACTTAGCCAATCTTTTCTGTAATTCCTCCTTGTCATAATCACTATCATTCTCTTTAATCTCTTTTCTAATTTTTTCTACTCTTTTATTAATAATATTAGAATTACCCTTACCTTCCACAATAGTGGTTTCATCCTTGGTGGATGCTACTTTCCTAGCTTGCCCTAAATCATCCATTTGAGCATTTTCTAATTTTAAACCTGCTTCTTCAGAAATAACCCTAGCACCTGTTAATAAAGCAATATCTTCTAACATAGCCTTTCTTCTTTCTCCAAAACCAGGAGCTTTAATTCCTAAAACATTGAAGGTTCCTCTTAGTTTATTAACTACGAAAGTTGCTAAAGCTTCTCCCTCTATATCTTCTGAAATAATAACCAAATCTTTCTTGCCAGACTCGCTCATTTTCTCAAGCAAAGGCAAAATCTCTTGAACTGAAGAAATCTTCTTATCAGTAATTAAAATATAAGGGTCAGAATATTCTGCCTTCATTGAATCAACATCAGTTACCATATGAGGCGAAATATAACCTTTCTCAAATTGCATTCCCTCAACTAATTCTACTTCAACTCCAAATGATTGGCTTTCTTCAACTGTTACCACGCCGTCTTTTCCAACCTTATCCATAGCGTCGGCTATCTTAGAACCAATCTCTTTATCATTAGCACTAATAGAAGCGACCTGGGCTACTTCCTCTTTAGTAGTAATGGATTTACTACTTGCTTTTATTTCACTAATAACAGATCTAACTTTATCTTCCATTCCTTTTCTTATTTCAATAGGATTAACTCCGGCCGATACTAATTTAAGACCCTCATTTATTAAAGCCTGGGTTAAAACAGTTGCGGTAGTAGTACCATCTCCAGCACTATCATTAGCCTTAGTGGCAACCTCTTTAACCATTTCGGCTCCAATGTTTTCCCTTTTATCACTAAGTTCAATCTCCTTGGCCACTGTGACTCCATCCTTAGTAATAACTGGAGCTCCAAAACCTTTATCTATAACCACGTTTCTACCCTTGGGACCAAGAGTAACTTTTACAGCATTAGCCAATTTGTCTACTCCATTTTTTAAAGATTTTCTAGCGTCTTCATTAAAAATTATTTTTTTCCCACTCATATTTCTAAAAAACTAATAAATAATTATAAAATTATCTATTTGTTTGAATTAATTATAATTAAAACTATTTTTCTAATACACCCAAGATATCACTTTCATTAATTATTAAATATTCTTCGTTGTCTATTTTTATCTCCTCTGGGGAATATTTCTTAAAAATAATTTTATCGCCCTTCTTCACGCTCATAGGGACTCTTTCCCCACTCTTTAACATTTTTCCCGGACCAATCTCTACTATTTCTCCTTTTTCAGGTTTTTCCTTATCAATAGTATCGGGCAAAACTATGCCAGATTTTGTAGACTCTTCTTCCACAATGGGTTTAACGACCACATTATCGTGTAATGGTTTTATCATCATATTTTTCAGCTTATTATTATATTCAACAAAAATATTGAAATATAATAATATCAATTAAATTAATAATAAATTATAAAATTTTAGCACTTAAATAGTATGAGTGCTAAAAATATTTTATCAATTTAAAAATATATGTCAATAGATTAAATCTGTTACCAAGCACCCTTTCTTATAAAAATTTATACTGAAATGATATTCGGCTACTAACCTAAAGAAAAAAGAGGTTTACTAAACCTCTTTTTTTAAAATTGCAAAATATAAACTATTTATTGTAAATTCTTTTCCATCTTTTAACAGCCTTGGTTCTAGCTAATTCTTTAGCAATGCCTCCACTTATCTCGGCAAACCTTTCCCTGTCTTCATGCCTAATATTTTTAATCTCTTCCTTGGCCTTTTTCCTGGCCTCTTCAGCTCTCTTAAAATCAATTTCCTCAGCTCTTTCAGCAGAATCTGCTAAAACTATAACCTTATTTCTTAAAACCTCAATAAAACCACCAGAAAGAGAGATGCCTTCTTTTTTATCATTTTCATCTAAAAGCTCTAAAACTCCGGGAACCAAAATTGATATCAAGGGCTCGTGTTTAGGTAAAACAGTAATCTCCCCACTTTTTGTTGGCACAATTACCTTATGAACATTTTTCTTTAAAACAATCCTTTCAGGAGTTACTATTTCAAATTTTATAATTTTATGATTATCAAACATGTTATAAGTTATAATTTATAATCCACAAGAAATATAAATTAAATCTATATTTCCAAATATCCTAAATATCTCAATAGTTTGTTTATTTATTTTCCGTTCTTTCCAACCTCTTCTATGCTTCCCTTCATATAAAAATCATTCTCACCTTTATCGTCGTATTTTCCTTCCAAAATCTCTTCAAAACCTTTTATAGTATCTTTAATTTTTACATAAATACCGCTCTGGCCAGTAAAGCTTTCGGCTACGTGAAATGGTTGAGATAAAAATTTCTGTATTTTTCTAGCTCTATTTACTATCAATTTATCTTCATCAGACAATTCTTCCATACCTAGAATAGCGATAATATCTTGAAGATCTTTAAATTTTTGTAAAACCAACTGAACTTCGCGGGCAACCCTATAATGTCTTTCTCCAACTATCTTGGGATCTAAAATGACAGAAGAGGAATCAAGTGGATCAACTGCCGGATAAATACCCAGTTCAGACAAACCTCTTGATAAAACAACCGTAGAATCAAGGTGACCGAAGGTAGTGGCTGGAGCCGGATCAGTTAAATCATCAGCAGGGACATAAACGGCCTGAATAGAAGTAATTGAACCTTTATTAGTTGAAGTAATTCTTTCTTGTAAATTTCCCATATCAGTAGCTAAGGTTGGTTGGTAACCTACAGCTGAAGGCATTCTTCCTAAAAGAGTAGACACCTCAGAACCTGCTTGAGTAAATCTAAAAATATTATC
>JAIOTG010000021.1 GCA_021106995.1 bacterium | reverse complement strand
CTTTTTCAGGCACTGAGGCTTTTCTTTTTCAATAAGGCTAAAAAAAGGAGGGGAAAAATGGAGAAAAATTTTTGGTGTACAATCTGTAACACTCCAGGTCTTGAAATAAAATATGATGAAAAGACTGGAGACGAAATTATGGTTTGCGTAAATTGTAAAAGCCATTTTTCAAAAAATCCTATAGATGGTTTTTTAAATGTTATTGATAATGCCACTCATCTCGTTTTGTGCGATAAGCCGCCCATTTTAGGGTTTGCGTAAATATAACAAATCAATTAATACCCGGATAAGTAATTATCCGGGTTTGCTTTTTATATAATGTTTAGTTAAAATTAAGTTATAATTTAATAAAAATTAATATTTTAGTATTTATAAATTTATAGATTACTTTGTAGTAATTTTTTTTAGTCATCAAATAGCTCGGGATATTATGACTCCGAGAATCGAAGTTTTTTGTCTAGAGGTTGAAGACAAATTGTCCAAAGTTCTCATTAGAAAAATATACGAATCAGGTAATTTTAGAACACCAATTTATAAGGAAAATTTTGACAATATAATCAGGATGTTATTTACGAAAGAATTAATAAATGAAAAATATTATGGAGAAATATAATCACAACAAAATAGAGGCTAAATGGCAAAAAAAATGGTTGGAGGAGGGGTTGTATAAAGCCGGTGAAGATAAGAAGAAGGAGAAGTTTTATATTTTAGATATGTTTCCTTACCCTAGTGGAGCCGGGCTTCACGTCGGTCACCCCAAGGGTTATATTGCCACTGACATTTTTGCCAGAATGAAGACGATGCAAGGCTATAATGTTCTTCATCCTATGGGTTGGGATGCTTTTGGTTTGCCAGCTGAGAATTTTGCTATCAAAAATAAGGTTCATCCAAGAATTTCAACCGACGAAAATATAGCAACTTTTAAATCACAATTAAGAAAACTTGGTTTTTCTTATGATTGGGATAGGGAAATAAATACTACTGATCCTAAATTTTACAAATGGACTCAGTGGATATTTTTACAACTCTTTAAAAAAGGTTTAGCTTATGAGTCGCATGAGCCCATAAATTGGTGTCCTAGCTGTAAAACTGGTCTCGCTAACGAGGATTTAGAAGATGGAAAGTGCGAGCGTTGTGGGAGTGAAATAGAACAAAGACCAATGAGGCAATGGGTTTTAAAAATTACCGATTACGCTGACAGAATGCTTAATGATTTAGAAAAATTATCAGACTGGGATAATTCAATTAAAGAAATGCAAAAAAATTGGATTGGAAGATCAAAAGGAGCTAGAGTTAAATTTAAAATCAAAAATTTAAAAGGTGGAAACGAAGAAATAGAAGTTTTTACTACTAGACCTGATACTCTTTTTGGGGCTACTTATTTTGTCGTATCCCCAGAGCATGGTTTAATTGAGAGAAATAAGTCAGAAATTAAGAATTATAAGGAAGTAAGGGAGTATATTGAAAAAGCTAAGAAAAAAACTGAACTTGAGAGGACTGATTTAGCTAAAGAAAAGACAGGGGTTAAAATAGACGGTTTAGTTGCTATTAATCCAGTAAACAAAAAAGAAATACCTATTTTTATAGCTGATTATGTTATGATGCATTATGGAACAGGAGCTATAATGGCAGTGCCAGCGCATGATGAGAGGGACTGGGAGTTTGCTCAGAAATATAATTTGCCAATTCAACAAGTGGTAACGCCTAATAAAAAAGAAAGAGAAGAAACAATAAAAGCTTTGAGGTGTTTAAAAAATTTAAAGAAAAAAGCTGACGATAAAGAAATTAATTTTTGGTTACTAGGGGGATTAGCAGCAGCTTTTTATGTCGGAGTAATTTGGCGAAAGCATAATGATCTAGATTTAATAATAAAAGACAATGATAAATATGATGATTTTTTAAAAATAATTGAAAATGAAGGGTATAAAAAAATAAAAGATAAGAAAACAGAGGATGGTTTTATTAGCTCTGTTTATAAAAATAAAGATGGGGTTGAAATTGACATTGGTCCTTATTTGGGAATTTCAGATTTAAGGGATAAAGATTTTGAAGAAGATATAAAAGAATTAGAAGGAGTGGAGTCACATGTTTTGAGTTGTGATTTTATTAAAAAGATAAAAGATAAACAAGCTAAATCTAGGGCTTTAAAAAAAGATTTTTTAGATAAAAAATATTTAGATGGTTATGTTTTTGCCGACAACGGTATTGCGGTTAATTCTGGATTTTTAGATGATTTAATTACATTCGAGGCCAAGAAAGAGATGATAAAGTGGCTTGAGGAAAATAATTTAGGCAAAAAAGATATTAATTATAAGCTTAAAGATTGGGTTTTTAGTCGTCAGAGATATTGGGGTGAACCTATTCCCCTTATTCATTGTGATAATTGCGGAGTTGTCGCAGTACCAGAAAAGGATTTACCAGTTGAGCTTCCCGAGGTTGAGCATTACGAGCCCACTGGAACAGGGGAGTCGCCTTTGGCCAGCATTGAAGATTGGGTTAATACCACTTGCCCTAATTGCGGTGAGCTAGCCAAGAGAGAAACTAATACTATGCCTCAGTGGGCAGGATCTAGCTGGTATTATTTGAGATTTATTGATCCTAGTAATGACACGGCTTTAGTCGATAAACAAAAAGAAAAATATTGGTCTCCGGTTGATTTTTATGTTGGGGGGGCCGAGCATGCCACTCGTCATTTAATATATGCTCGTTTTTGGCATAAGTTTTTATTTGATATCGGAGTTGTTAATTATAACGAACCCTTCAAAAGACTTCAGCATGTCGGGATAATTTTAGCCGAGGATGGTAGAAAGATGAGTAAACGTTGGGGGAATGTGATAAATCCTGATGACATTGTGGATAAGTATGGAGCTGATTCTATGAGGGTTTACGAGATGTTTATGGGTCCTTTTAGCCAGTCAACTATCTGGAATACTAATGGCCTAGTTGGTGCTAGAAAATTTTTAGATAAGATTTTGAATCTTTCTCTAAATATTGTTACTGAAAAAAAAGACAATCAGGAAATTGTGTCACTTTTACATAAGACTATAAAAAAAGTAGGAGAAGATATAGAAGATTTTAAGCTTAATACTGCTGTTAGTTCTATGATGATTTTGGTTAATAAGATTGCAGAACAAAAGGAAAAAAGTATAAGTAAAGCTAACTTTAAATTATTTTTAAAAATTTTATCTCCTTTTACCCCTCATTTAGCTGAAGAATTGTGGGAGAAACTAGGAAATAAGAATAGTATTTTTAAAACTAAATGGCCAGAGTATAATTCAAATTTAACCAAGGACAAAACAGCGGAATTTGTGGTTCAAGTAAACGGTAAGCTTAGAGATAGACTAGAGCTACCTGTTGAAATAGACGAAAAAAATGCTAAAGAAGAAGTTTTAAAATCTGAAAAAATAAAGGATTGGTTAAAAAATAAGGAAATTGTAAGATTTATTTTTGTGCCTGGAAAATTAATTAATATTGTGATAAAAGACGCATAACGTAAAAATATAAAATACGTTTTATTTTTTATAATTTGTAGTTTTTTTATTTATCATTAAAATTTAAGTTATGAAATATTTTAGTAAAAAAATTTCTCGGGGGTTTATCTCTATTTATTCCTCTCGTGTCATTTTAAGAATAGCCGCTTCTTTACTCGGTCTTTTTTTACCTATTTTTTTATATGAAATTTTTAATTATAAAATAGAATATGTGATTTATTATTATATGGCTGGTTATGTTGTGTATGTTCTTACTGTTGCTAGGGGGGTAAAATTTTTAAATAAAATCGGTTTAAGGCGTTCCATAAAAATAAGTATAGCTTGGTTGGCTTTATTTTATTTTTGTTTTTATTTGGTAGACAGATATAATTTTAATTTTCACTCAGGACTTAATTCGACTTTATTTTTAGTTTTATTTATCTCAATTTTATTTATAAATCTTCATAGGATAATGTACTGGACCCCTGTTCATACTGATATGGCAAAATTCACCAACCGGGCAGACAGG
>JAIOTG010000035.1 GCA_021106995.1 bacterium | reverse complement strand
GTCAAACTATATGGATGAAGAATTAAATAAGAGATATGAAAAAGTAAGTTCAGAATTAGGCAAGTAAGACTGAAGGGATTGTGAAGAGTTTTTTGTAAATAAAAAAAATAATAAGATTGAGGAAATAAATAGGGAAGAGGAAATAATCGGATAAAAAAATGAGGATAAAATTATATCAGAATCAAAAGAAGAGCAAGGAGAAGAGGGTGTTTATTTAAGTTATAGAAAAATATCTTTAATCAAAGCTTTGCTTAAAAATACCAAGGATAACAGCGAAAAATTATTAAATTTATTCAAGGATTTCGACGATATAAAAATAAAAGAAGGAGCACCTGATTTATCGGAAATAAAATATGAAGAAGAAGGGGAGATTATAGAAGGTGTTTTTGATGGGGAAAATATGATTGGGCCGGATGGGCGTCAGTATGCTGTTCCAAATAATTATGCTTCAAAGTCAAAATTAGTTGAGGGAGATATTTTAAAATTAACCATTACCCCGAATAATTCTTTTATTTATAAACAAATAAGTCCGATTGAAAGAGATAGAATTAAAGGGATTTTAAAAAAGAGAGATGATGAGAATTTCGCAGTAGTTTTTGGAGATAGGAAATGGAAAGTGCTTTTGGCTAGTGTGACTTATTTTAAAGGTGATGTCGAAGATGAAGTGATTTTATTAGTACCTAAAGAGGGATATAGTAAGTGGGGGGCAATTGAAAATATTATTAAAAAATAATAATTTTAAAAATATGGCAACATTATATAGAAAATACAGACCTCAAAATTTTGAGCAAGTTGTAGTGCAAAAAGCTATAAAAATAACCTTAGTAAATCAAATTCAGTCCTTAAACATATCCCATGCTTATCTTTTTTGCGGACCCAGAGCAGTCGGCAAAACTACCTTGGCTAGAGTTTTTGCTAAGTCTATTAATTGTTTGAAGAGAAAAGATGATAATTCTAATCCTTGTAACGAGTGTGAAGCTTGTGAAGAAATTACCAATGGAAGTAGCTTAGATGTTATGGAGATAGATGCTGCTAGTCATACGGGGGTGGATAATGTAAGAGAAAATATAATTGCTCAATCTAGAATTTCTCCGTCTAGTAGAAAATATAAGGTTTTTATAATTGATGAGGTTCACATGCTTTCAATTTCCGCTTTTAACGCACTTTTAAAGACTTTAGAAGAGCCTCCTGAAAATGTAATTTTTATTTTGTGTACCACTGAAGTCCATAAGATGCCAAGTACTATTATTTCAAGGTGCCAGAGATTTGATTTTAAAAAGATTAACGTTAGTGACGTTGTTGCAAAACTAAAATATATAATTCAAAAGGAAGAGATAAGGGCTGACAAAAATATTTTAGAATCAATAGCGAGACATTCAGAGGGTCATATGAGAGATGCTGAGAGTCTTTTGGGGCAAATTGTTGCTATTTCAGGTAAAAATATAACTCAAAAAGAGGCTGACTTAATAATCCCCAGAAGTGATATAGGTGAGATTGTTAATTTAATAGAAATGTTGGAAAAAAAAGATTCAGCTAGCGCAATAAGGCTTATTAATAAACTAGTAGACGAAGGGGTTGATTTAAAAGCTTTTATTAGTGATTTAATTGAAATATTAAGAAAGATTTTAATAAGTAAAGTAAGCCCTGGTTTAGAAGAGAGTATAGGTTTGGAATTGGGTGAAAATTTAGAGATGAAAATAAACAACGTTTCATCTAAAGTAGCTGTAAATCAATTAATAAAATTTTTAAATAAATTTTTATTAATTAGAAATCCCGTAAGAAGTAGTTTCATAATTCAACTTCCTTTAGAGCTGGCGGTGGTTGAGCTTTGTCTTGATAATACTGGCATTATCCCTGCTCAACCTAGCATCACAAGTGGTGGAACTAAAAAGAGTGAAGAGATTGAAGTAAAAAAGGATAATAAAGTAGATTTAAGCAATGAGAACATCAAAATAGATTATATTCTAGCAAAGTGGAGCGAAGTTTTAGCTAAAGTAAAAACACACAATCACTCCTTATCTTTTATTCTCAGGGCCTGTAAGCCTCGTGAAATAAATAAAGATGGCAAACTTTGCTTGAGTTTTAAGTATAAGTTTCACAAAGAAAGACTTGATGATAGTAATATTAAAGAGTTAGTAGAAAAAACTTTAAACGAAGTATTTGGAAGTAAGCTAGCTATTGAAACAAATGTGGACGAGAAAATAGAGATAAACAATAATAATGAAAATAATATTAGAGAAAAAGAAGGTGAAAAAGAAGGTGTTGACAGTTCTGTTGATGCCAAAGATGGCGATGATAATAAGAAAAATGGCGAAGTAATAGATGATATTTTAAGGACTTTTAAGGGTAAAATAGTAAATTAGATGGATAATTTAGATGGTAAAAATTTAAAAGTAGGTTTGGCATTAGGTGGAGGTGGTGCCCGAGGCTTGGCTCATGTAGGTGTTTTAAAAGTTTTAGAAAGAGAGGGAATAAAAATTGATTATTTAGCCGGTGTTAGCATGGGCGCTTTTATAGGTGCCTGTTATGCTGTTGGGTTGAGCGTGAAAGAGATGGAGGAAGAGGCAGTGACGTTTAATAAAAGAAAAGCTGTAAAAAAAATGCTTGATTTAGCTAATCCTAAAAGGTCTATTTTAAAGGGTAAGAAGGCAGAAAAATATATAAATAAGTTTTTGGAAAAAAAAGAATTTAAAGATACTAAAATTCCGCTATGTATAACTGCCACCGATTTGGCTAATGGAGAAGAGGTTTTTATAAAAGATGGTAATTTGGCTCGCGCGGTTAGAGCTAGCGTCAGTGTGCCTGGAATTTTTCCTCCGGTAAAAATAGGAGATAAATATTTAGTAGATGGAGGCGTGGTAAATTGCACTCCAGTCAGTGTTTTAGAAAAAGCAGGCATGGACGTTATTATAGCGGTTGATTTAATTATAAAAAGAGAGGTTAAATTTGATAAAATTCCGAGCATGATTACTAGCTTGGTTCAGTCCTATGAGATAATTAGAAGTCAGACTGCTAAAAATAATGTAAGTAGTAATAAAAATGTCATTTTAATAAAGCCCGAGCTCAGAGGAACTGTTGATAGTTTTAAGTTTTATGATATAGATAAATTTATTAGATCAGGAGAAAGGGCAACCGAAGAAGCTTTACCAGAAATCAGGAAAAAGTTAGGATTATAATATTTCGGGGATCGTCTAATGGTAGGACAGCGGGTTCTGGTCCCGTAAATCAGGGTTCGAATCCTTGTCCCCGAGCAAATATAAAAAAATAGTTATTTTTAGCTATTTTTTTTATTTAATCATAACTAGCTATTGACAAAATTTTATTAGTATGATATTATATAGTTTAACAATAAAAAAATAACAAACAAAAAAAGGAGGTGCCAAAATGGGTATCAAGATCTATGATCTGGCTACTTCGGTAGCAAACCTATAAACAATAAAAAACACAACCCGCTAAAAAAATATTAATAAGCGGGTTTTTTATTTTGTATGAATTTCAGTTCTAACGTCGTCCACGACCCCGAGCATCGTCAAAAACGCCTTATTTTACGGGCGTTTTTGTGTGTATTTTAGTTCGGATCCTTGTCGGGGTGTTATATTATTTTGAGTATGATATAGTTTAGTTACAAATTAATTAAAATAATAATATGGGAAGTTTGATTGAAATAAATGATACTTTACAAATATCCATAGAACAAGGGTTTCCAAAGGAATTAGATTATGAAAAACATAAAATTACTCCGTTCCCTGTATCTGATTTTAAGGATAGGATTTTTGAATTTAAAGACAAATCAGGAATTAGAGTGTATCAATTACCTCCAGTGAGAAATTTTTTAGCACAAAATATTGACGGTAAGTGGTTGTATTGGGGCTTAGTTTATGTTATCGAAGTTTCTCACGACAACGTAAATCAAATTACTTCCGGGAAGTATAAAATAATTTATATTTATACTCCTGAAGAAATGTTATATGCTCATAGATTAATTGATCGAGTCAATAAGACGGACTTTTTAAATGTAATGCAATCTTAGTTTGAACATCATCCACGACCTCGAGTAATTATTTGACAAAAACTATGGTTAATGCTATAGTTTTTTGTTATATTTTTTTTGTTGCTCTTTTTATTTTTTAATCTTTAAAAAAGAAAGGATCTGAGATGAAAAAATGTTTTCCATGGATGTCGTATGCAAATTATTGTCGAATGAAAAATTATACTCTTCCCCTCATTACCCGTGTTATCGGTCTTGCTTTGTTTATGTTAATAATTTCAGCATTGTTACCCGCGCTATGTATTCATTTGTTATATTCTTCAGAATTGGCACAGATTGAACAAGCGAGAAGTGATTTAAAATTAATCGTAAAATCGGACAATAAAATACCTCCGGATATTTTGAGCCAAATTTTTTATTGGAATCAAATCATTATAAAATATAAAAAATATAACAGTAGCTGGATACTTGATATTTTTTCTCTTGATGAATGGAATGATGTTGATCTAATAAAAATACCTGAATAAAAAATTTTTATGAAGGAATAAAGATTAAATATTTTTGAGCGTCAGTTGCATTGATTTGTGACTGACGTTTTTATTTTAATTTTTATATTTTAGATTAAATTATATATGTTTGACAGATTGTTGAATTGTGATAAATTTTAATGTTGTTCATTACAATATAATCCAAGGTATAATACCTTTTGTATATAAAAAAACCAATAAAAAGCGAGGTGGATATAATGAATAAAATTGATGAGAAAAATGCTAAAATATTAGTAACTGCGTTACCATATATAAAGCAGTGGTTTGGTAAGACTATTGTTCTCAAATTGGGTGGAAGCGCAATGCATGAGCCTCGATTATTGGATAGTTTTGCAAGAGACATCGCACTTTTAAAGATGGTCGGAATGAAGCCGATTATAGTTCACGGGGGAGGTAGGGATATAGATGACTTTTTAAGTGAAATGGGTATTAAATCTATATTTAAAGATGGGATCCGTGTTACGGACGAAAATACTATGCGAATTGTTCAAATGGTACTTTTGCGCGTAAATCAGCAGATAGTATCCTCTAGTAATCGTCAT
>JAIOTG010000015.1 GCA_021106995.1 bacterium | reverse complement strand
GTCATAGAGCAAGTTGAAACAGAATCAGCTATTGCTCCAGGGCAAAGAACTCAGGTTCAGTCTATTATTTCCTGGAGAACCAATGAGCTCTCCACTTCCAGAATTTACTATTCTAAGGGTGTGGTCGGTCCCAATGATGCCTTGCAAAAAGAAACCAAGTTGGATGACAACTATACCAAGAGACATGTTGTCGTTATTACTGACTTTGAACCAGGTAGTCCCTATAGTTTTAAAGTAGAGAGCATAGATTCAAGCGGAAATGTATCTCTATCCAGAATTAATACTATCCTAGCTCCTCAAAGGGAAGAGAGTGTTTTTGAGTTAATCTTTAAGAATTTAGAGAGTATATTTGGATGGGTTGGAAATGCTAGAAAATAATATTTAAGTTTTGTTATTTTTTGTATTTTAAATTTTTTTGAGTTTGTGTTATAATAAATTAAATTAAAATAGTCGTATTTTATGCCTAGTGAAAAATCAATTATTAAGATTAGGGATTTAAACGTAATTTATTTTCGAGGAAAATCTAATGAAGTCCGAGCTTTAGAAGATATAAATTTAGAAATTTATCCAGGGGAGTTTATTATTTTTTTTGGTCCCTCTGGTTGTGGTAAATCTACTTTACTTTATGCTATTTCTGGTTTAGAAACTAATATAACCGGAAATATTTTTATTGATGATAAGGATATTGCTAAAATAAAAAACAAAGAATTGGAATATTTTCATCAAAAGAAAATAGGTATGATTTTTCAGGCTTATTATTTGATTCATTCTTTAAGTGTCTTGAAAAATGTTGTTCTTCCGCAAATGGCCATAAATGTGAATAAAAAAGAAAGAGAAATAAAAGGCATAAAACTTTTAGACCATTTTGGAGTAAAAGAGCAAAAGGATAAATTACCACCAGAGCTTTCTGGTGGTCAAAGGCAAAGAGTTGCTATCTGTAGGGCTTTGGTAAACGAGCCTGATGTGCTTTTAGCAGATGAGCCGGTTGGAAACCTTGATTCTAAATCATCAGACGAGGTGATGACTCTTTTAAAGGAATTAAACAAGAATAGAAAAAAAACTATTATTTTAGTAACCCATAATCCAGCTCATCTTAGTTTGGCTCATAGAGTTTTTTATATTAAGGATGGACATTTGATTCAAACCAAGGTTAATGAGGCTATAAACAAAGAGGTAATTGAGAAGAAAAAAGAAGAGGTTACTACTGTTTCTAAAGATTTAGAGATGCTTGCTAAGAGCTTTTCAAGTATTACCGGAGAAGCTGGAAATTTACTTATACCTTTTAAAGCTAAGGAAATAGTTTCTGAAGTTTTAAGTAATATGAGTCTTGAAGAAGTAGACGCGCTTGAAAGAAAAGTGGAGAATTTACTTGTAACCGGCATTGAAGGACACAGTAAAGGTCTGACAAATTATTTAGATAAATCTATGGAAGAAGGAGGAATGGGACTTGATAAGAGAACCGCTGAGAAGATAGCTAATAAAATAAAAGATATTGTTGAAGAAATAAAAGTTTTACAAAGACAAGAAGCAGAGAGACAAGAAGAAAAACAAAAACCAGCTATAGAAAAAGAAACCTTACAGATTAGGCATTATCTATTTGAACTTTTTGATTATAGAGCTGATGATATAGCTTCTCTTTCTGTTGTTGATGAAGCTATTAAACAAAGATTGAAAGATGAGATTAGTAAAAGTCAATTTCAAAAGAAAATAGATAAGCCTATTAAACAGGGTGGAGCTGGAATGGACAAAAGAATAGCTAAAAAAATGGCAAAAAGATTAGAGTTGTTAATGTTAGGAAAATATAAGTAATTTAATTTAAAATATGAAACTGATTGATTCATTAGTATTATCAACCAGAATGTTCAAGACAAGACCTCTTCGAACGTTTTTGACTGTTTTGGGTGTTGGAGTTGGTATTGGGGCCGTTTTATTTCTTGTTTCTTTAGGTTATGGACTTCAGAATTTAATTTTGAGCCAAATTACTACCACTGATTCACTTTTAAGTTTAGATGTGCAAACTGGTTCATCTGACCTCGTGTCTTTAAGAGAAGAGCATGTTCGCGATATAAGAAATATTGAGAGCGTGGAAGAGGTGAGTCCGGTAAGTAATTTATCTAGTCAGATAAGTATGGGTAGTATTACTTCAAATAGCATGGTCAAGGCGGTTGATAATAATTTCTTTAGATTAAATGGAACTTTAACTCAATTTGGTCAAGCTTTAACTTCTAATGATAAATACGAAGCGGTTATTTCGTCAGCTGGATCTAAGCTTTTTAATATGGAGCCGGAAGATATTATTGGCGAAGAAGTTTCTATATCTTTGTTTTTGACCCACATTGACGAAGATGGTTATGAGGAAGTAGACATAAAAAATAGAGAGGAAAAATATAAAATTATAGGGGTAGTAGAAGATAATAACGATAACTATATATTTATTTCAGGTAAGACTTTAGATGATTTAAATATTGATAATTTTAATTTATTAAAAGTAAAAGTTGATGATGAGTCTAATATGGAAATGGTTAGACAGAAGATTATTGCCAAAGGATTTCTAGTTTCGTCCTTGTCTGATACCATAGATCAAGCTAAACAGATTTTTAAAGTAGTGCAAATAGTTTTAGCCCTTTTTGGTTTAATCGCTTTAACTGTATCTGCGATTGGTATGTTTAACACTATGACAGTTTCTCTTCTTGAGAGAATTAGCGAAATTGGAATAATGCGTGCCATCGGGGTAACTACCCATGATATTATAAAAATGTTTTTATTAGAATCTATTTTAATGGGATTTTTAGGAGGAGTTGGCGGTGTGGTTATCGGTTATTTAGCTGGTTTTTTGTCTAATTTTGGACTCAATTTTATAGCCCAGAAATTTGGGGGACAGTCTTTGGATTTATTTTATCAACCTCCTTGGTTTGTTCTCTTTATTATATTCTTTTCAACTATAGTTGGTTTTGTTACCGGAATTTATCCATCAATAAAAGCTTCCAGAATAAATCCATTAAATGCTTTAAGATATAAATAATTTTAAATTTGTATTAAATTCATAAAAAGTGTAATATCAAAATATTATAATTAATTTTTTTATATGAGTATAAAGATTGATAAAGAAACTTGTATTGGGTGTGGCACTTGTGTTGGTCTTTGTCCTAGTGTTTTTGGAATGGATGATGACGGTAAGGCTAAGGTTATTAGTGAGGATGATTTAGAGTGTGCTAAAAATGCTGAGTCAGCTTGTCCGGTAGAGTCTATAAGTATAGAGTAAAAATTTATTTGTTTTAAAATTTAAAAACCCTGATTATCAGAAATCAGGGTTTTTTGTTTAGATTTTTAGGGCAAGGTTGCCACTAGTGGCATTGGCACGACATGGTCATCGGACAGTCTTAGTTCTGTCCCATTTTTTGATTCTAAAATTAATTTTAATAATTTTTTTAAAATTTTAGGATTTTTTTCACAAGCAATAATAATGTCAAAACATTCTCCTTCTCTGATAATATTTATTATTTCTTGGGTATCTTTTGCAAAAGTTACCGCGTGATTATTTTTTCCCAATCCTTTGTCGCTTTTTACTTCTTTCGAAATTAAAATGTTCATTCCCCCCCCCTTTTTTTTTACTTTAGAGATATATTATATATGATAAAACAATGAAAAATAGAGTCAAGACCACGTCATAAGAACATAAAAACACGAGAGCATTGAAACATTGAAATAATACACTGTAATTTATAAGTTATTTAAATATCTCAATAATCCTAAAAGCTAATAGCTATAAATTTAAACTTTAATAATCTCAATGATTTTATAAATTAATTTAGGCGTTTTTGTGTTCTAGTGTTTTTATGTCGCTATATTCTTAGCACTCTTGACAAGCGAGTGCTAAGAATGATAATATAACAAAAAAGATTTAGAATTATTAATACATGGAAGACAGGAAAAGATTTATTTTGTTTACTATTATAAAGGAGCACATAAGAAGTAAAATACCTGTGGGTTCAAATGTTTTGGTTGAGAAATATAATTTAGAGATTTCTCCTGCCACGGTGAGAAACATAATGGCTGATTTGGAAAATGACGACCTTATTATACAGCCCTACACTTCTGCCGGTAGAATACCCACTGAGAAAGCATTTCGTTTTTATGTTAATTCTTTTTTTCCGGAGTTAGGGGATGATAATATTGGAAAAGTTTTAAAGAAAAAAGAAGCCAATGAACTAAGCTCTTCTTTAAAAGATTTAGATGAATTTGGTTTTAAAAAAACTGCTAAACTTATAGCTGATATTTCTGATAGTGCTGTTTTTTGGGCTTTTAACCAGAATAACCTTTATTATACCGGTATATCAAATCTTTTAAAACAACCCGAGTTTCATCAAACTGGTTCTATTCTCGATATTTCTATTGTGATTGATCAAATGGATGAGATAATTAACGATATTTTTGAGGATACACAGATGAAGACGAGCGTTTTAATTGGTTCTTCAAATCCTTTTGGTGATTTTTGTAGTACGGTTTTATCTAAGTATAAAATAGGAAAAAAGAAGGGTTTATTTGGAATTTTAGGACCTTTAAGAATGGATTATGAAAAAAATGTTTCGTTAGTTAATTATATTTTTAACAAGATAAATAAGTAAAAAATTATTAAGTTTAACTTATGGAGAATAAAAAACAAAAAGATCACCAAAAGTCAAAAGATAAAAGTTCTAAGAAAGATATAAAAAGATTAAGAAGTGAAAGAGATGAGCTTAAAGAAAAATATCAAAGAGCTTTGGCTGATTATCAGAATTTATTAAAAAGACAAGTCCGCGAGAAAGAAGAACTTATTAAATATTCTAATGAAAAATTAATTGAAGAGTTTATTCCAGTGTTTGATAATTTAAAAATAGCATTAGAACATACAAGTGAAGAAGAAAATGATAGTAAATGGGTAGAGGGTGTTAGATATGTAGTTAAGCAGTTCAGAGAAGTCTTAACTGATAATGGAATTGAGGAGATTAAGACTGAAGAAAAAAAGTTTAATCCTAAAATTATGGAAGCTATTGAGGGAGAAGGTGAATATGTAAAGAAAGAGATTAGATCGGGATATGCGCTTAAAGGTAAAATTATAATCCCTGCCAAGGTTGTTTTAGAGGATGATGATAAAAAGGAAAATAAATAAATTAAATATATAAATTAAGATTTTTTGTTTAGCTTTTCGTTAAAATAAATATAGGCGATGTTAAACGAGAAATAGCAAAATATGAGTAAATTAGTAAGATGGAATCCTTTTTTGGATAGCTTTGAAGATATGGATAAAACCTTTTCTGATTTTATGCCAAGTCTAAGAGACAATAGTCATATTTTTACTCCAGCTGTAGATGTTTATGAAGATAAAAATGATACGGTTATTGAAATTCAATTAGCTGGAATTGATCTTGAAAAAGTTGATTTGTCTATTGAGAATGATATTTTAATAATTAAAGGAGAAAGTGAGAAGAAAAATGAAGTGGAGGATAAAAATTATTACAGAAAAGAAATTAGGAGAGGAAGTTTTTATAGACACATTGCTTTGCCTGCCTCTGTAGATGGTGACAAGGCAAAGGCCGTAGCTGAGGATGGAGTTTTAAAAGTTATTATTCCTAAAGTTAAGGCGATTAAAACTAAAACAATTAAGATTAATAATAAAAATAATAAAAATTAAAATAGAAGTGTTTTATTGATAAAAAAATAATTAAGTAAATTAATGAACCTGGAATTTAAATATACGGGAATCATTAAACAATGATTTATGGGAAAAATATTAGGAATAGATTTAGGAACAACTAATAGCGCCATGGCTATTATTGAAGGAGGTAAACCAAAAATTTTAGAAAATTCAGAAGGAAACAGAACCACACCTTCTATCGTGGCCATTTCTAAAAGTGGCGAGAGATTGGTAGGTCAAACTGCTAAAAGACAGTCTGTCACTAATGCTAAAAACACTATTTTTGCTGTTAAACGTTTGATTGGCAGGGGTTTTAATGACGAGGAAGTTCAAGAAGATAAAAAAAATTCTTCTTATGAGATTATTCAATCTGGTAAAGGTGTAAAGGTTAAAATGGGAGACAAAGAATATTCTCCAGAAGAAATTTCTTCTATGATTTTAGCAAAGTTAAAAGCTGACGCTGAAGAAAAATTAGGAGAGAAAATAACAGAGGCTGTTATTACGGTTCCTGCTTATTTTGATGATTCTCAAAGACAGGCAACTAAAGATGCTGGTAAAATTGCAGGATTAGAGGTTAAACGTATTGTTAATGAGCCAACTGCCGCTGCTTTGGCTTATGGTTTTGATAAGAAAAAAGGACAACAAATAGCAGTTTATGATTTAGGTGGTGGAACTTTTGATATTTCTATTTTGGATATTTCAAAAGACACTGTGGAAGTAAAATCAACCAACGGAGATACTCATTTAGGTGGAGAAGATTTTGATAAGAAAATAGTTGATTGGATTGTTGAGCAGTTTAAAAAAGATCAAGGTATTGATTTATCTAAAGATCCTTTGGCTCTTCAGAGAATTAAGGAAGCGGCTGAGAAGGCTAAGATTGAACTCTCATCCAATAAAGAGACTGATATAAACCAACCTTTTATTACCAGTGATCAGGAAGGTCCAAAACATTTGGATTTAAAATTAACCAGATCTACTTTAGAAGATTTAGTAGGAGATTTAGTATAAAAGACCTTAGAACCATGCAAACAAGCTTTAAAAGATGCTGGATTTGAGATAAAAGATATAGAGGAAGTTATTATGGTAGGAGGTCAGACTCGTATGCCTTTAGTTCAGCAAAAAGTAAAAGAATTTTTTGGTAAAGAACCTCATTTAGGAGTTAATCCTGATGAAG
>JAIOTG010000012.1 GCA_021106995.1 bacterium | reverse complement strand
TTGGCTCAGGAGAACATGTAGTACGATTGGGAGAAGGAAATGTTAATTACAGCCGGATCAATCGAGGGTATAACTGCCTCCATAATGGCCATAACAAATCCAGGTGATGAAATCATGATTCCAGAGCCAACTTACACCAGCTACCAAGAAGTTATAAAATTATCCGGATGCATTCCAGTATTTGTACCTTTGGACGAATCCGGGGGCTGGGCCTTTGATATAGAAAAATATAAAAAAGCTATAACTTCGAAGACTAAAGCAATTTTCTATTGCAATCCAAACAACCCTACTGGAACCATATATACAAAAGAACAATTGTTGCAACTAGCTGATTTAGCACGTGCAAATGATTTATTTTTAATTTCAGATGAAGTATATAAAGATTTTATTTATGATGATAAAGACTTTTTTTCACTAGCAGAATTACCAGAGCTTAGAAAGAGACTGATAAGAATATTTTCTTTCTCAAAGGCATACGCTATGACTGGTTGGAGGATAGCTTATCTTCACAGCGATGAAGAGGTAATAAGAGAAATAACAAAGATTCATGATAGTTTAGTTACCTGCGCCCCAGTTATATCTCAATATGGGGCCATGGGGGCCCTAGAAACAAAGGATAAAGATATTAAAGTATTTAGACAGAAATACAAAGAAAGAAGAGACTTTATATGCAAAAGACTAAAGAGATTAAGCCCTCTTTTTGAATTTGTAAAGCCTAACAGTTCTTACTATATTTTTCCTAAAATTAGCATAAAATTAGCTAAAAATATTAACTACAAAGGAACAAACTTAATAACAGAACAGGGGAGTGTAGATTCATGGAAATTTACCCTATGGTTATTGGAAGAATTACAGATTGCAACAGTCCCAGGAATAGCTTTTGGGCCAAATGGGGAAGGGCATATAAGGTTAAGTTTTGGTAGAGAAAAAGCAAATATAGAAAAAGCCATGGACAGAATGGAAGAATACTTTAAAAATAAAAAATTAATATGAAATCAACTCTTAAAATATTCTTAAAATATTATCTAAAATATATTACCAAATTGGTGCTTTTAATTCACAGGCCGACTGTAATAGTGATTAGTGGAAGTATTAATAAAAATTTCGTAAAAAATGATATTAAGAAAAGGTTAGAAAAAAAGAATTTAAAAGTTAGGGGAAACCCGCTAAACTTCAACACGGAAATAGGGTTACCCCTGGCCATCTTGTATTTACCAAGCGGTTATAACGAATATAAAAAATGGTTGCCATGTTTACTAAAAGCACCCTTAACTATATTTAAAAAAGATTTTCCTAAATATTTAGTTTTAACTTTAGGCACATCAGATGAGGGTGATATGAAATATTTACTAAGTATTATAAGGCCTCAAATAACTGTAATAACCGATATCACTCAAAGATATTTAGAAGGGTATTCTGATATGGATAATTTAGTTAAGGAATATAAATTGTTAAGCCAAAAAACATCCGATTTGTTAATAATAAATAATGATAATAAAAGAATTGAAGAATTAAAAAAACACACAGAAGCTGAAATAAAATCTTTCGGACTAAATGAAGAATCAGATTTAATTATAAGAAAAATTAAAAAAGTAAAAGATGGACAGGAAATTAAAATAGAAGAAAAAAAACAAAGTAAAATTTTTAAAATTAAAAGATTCGGCAAGCATCATGCCTATGTTCTTGCAGTTGGTTTAATTATCGATAAATATTTTAATACTGATGAAAAAAAAGAGAAAAGTTGATTATTCTAAGAAAACCCTAAAAAACCCGTTTAGAAGAAAAACAAAGAAAAAAATAAAACAGGATAGGGTAAAATCTCTAAAAATAATCTTTATTTTTTTAATTTCAATTACGTCAATTTCTTTTTTGACCTGGTTTTTTATTTTATCCAATTTTTGGACATTAGAAAAAATAGAGGTTTCCGGATTATTAAGGGTAGATGAAAATGAAATAAAAGAAATTGTTTATAAAAAATCAGAAGGAAAAAAATATTTTATAATACCTGCTAGTAATATTCTATTTATAAAGAAAAAAGGTATAAAAAATGATATTAAAGAAAAGTATCACTTTAAAAACATAGAGATATTAAGTAATTGGCCCGACATGATAAGTGTTAAAGTGGAGGAGAACGAATGCAGTTATATATTAAAACAGACCGAATCTTATTATGAGATAGATTCTAATAATTTTATAATATCAAAGATAGATAAAAAAAATGAGAAGTTTGGAAAAATAACTTTAATAGAAAATAAAAATGAGAATATAATAAGCAAAGATAAGGTGAATATTGATTTTGACTACATAAATTATATAAAAAAAATAGATCTCTTAATGAGACAAAAGGAAGATGATTTTAAAATAATTCAATATATAATAGACGAGGAAAATAAAAATAATGACCTAGTAAAAGCTAAGATTAAAAATGGACCTCTAGCTTATTTTAATACAAAAAATAAACCTGAGAACCAATTTAAAAAACTAATTTTAGTGAAAGATGAGCTAGGTGATGATTTTTGGAATAAAATTTACATAAATTTAGAATTTGGGGATAAAGTTTTTTATCAGTAACAATAAAACTTATGGAAACTTTTTTTAAAATTATATTTTTTTTAGCGATAATAGTTTTTTGTTTAATGATAATTGGATTTTTTTTATTATTTTTGAAAATAAGTTTACTTTTTACACCCGAAATACATATATTTGGAATAACTGTAACTTAAAAAATGTATAACAGCGCATAGTATTGTAAATACTGTAAATACGAGCTAAAATACATATGTAAGGTTAATTAATCTACATAACAAGAAGTTATAGTAGTTATTCCCTGACGAATAAAAGACTAATAAATGCAAACTATGTCTTATAAATCAATAAAAGAATATAAAAAAGATTTTCTAGACTATTTAGAAATTGAAAAAGGATTATCTTCTAATACTCAAAAAAATTATCTACGCTTTCTTACAAAATTTTTTAAATGGTTGGAAAGTAATAATCTGAAAAGCTTAACACCTGATAGTCTAAACCCCGATCATATCTCAAAATATAGAATTTTTTTAGCTAGGCATGTGGACCCAAAAACAAAAAAAACATTAAAAAAATCTACCCAAAACCTATATCTAATATCACTTAGATCTTTACTTGAATACTTTACAGAAAAAAACATCCCCTCCCTATCCACTACTAGCATAAAATTAGCTAAAGATAAAAGTGACAGAGAAGTAAAATTTTTAACCCTTAGTCAAGTAAAAAGATTGTTATCGTCTCCGGGTTCAAAAAATATTATAACCCTACGTGACAGAGCTATATTGGAAGTTCTTTTTTCAACTGGTCTTCGTGTTCAGGAACTTGTAAATTTAAACAGGGATCAGCTTAAAATAAACAAAAAGATGGAAGATTTAGAAGTTGTAATAGTTGGGAAAGGTAATCGCGTTAGAACTGTTTATTTTTCCAGCAGAGCTGTGGGGAACTTAAAAAACTACCTTGACGCGAGAAAAGATTTAGACGAAGCGCTTTTTATAAATTATTGGCCTGGTGCTAAGAAATCAAACGAATCGAGACGACTAACCGTAAAAAGCATAGATAATATAGTTAAAAAATACGTAATAATTTCTGGGTTACCAACCATAACCACCCCACATACCTTGAGACATTCTTTTGCGACAGACCTACTCTCTCAAGGTGTTGACTTAAGATTAGTCCAAGAATTTTTAGGCCATAGAAATATTGCTACCACACAAATATATACTCATGTAACAAAAAAACAATTAAAAGATATTCATAAAAAAATACATGGAGGAAACAGATTAGAATAGAGGCACTCTCCCCTATTCTAATCAATAAAAAAATTCTACTAGAAAACAGCAGAATTTTTTATATAAGAAATTTAAATTTTAATCTTAAAGGTCTGTAGAATCTAATCTCTCTTTTATTTTTTGCTTAATATTATTAATACTATCAACATCATCCTTATTATCGCACCAAATAATTATTAATATAGATTCTTTTCTAAGGTAAGCTTTCCTATTA
>JAIOTG010000098.1 GCA_021106995.1 bacterium | reverse complement strand
TTCAACAATTGGTTTAATAAAAATAAATTCAAAAAAGTAACACAGGTCAACTGGGTTACAGGCGGATGTATGCTTATATCCAGAGAGGTGTTTAGTAGAGTTAGGGGTTTTGATGAAAATTATTTTTTTGGAGTTGAAGATATAGATTTTTGTTATCAAGTAAAAAAGAATGGGCATAAGATAATTTATTGCCCTTTAAGTGAAGTTATTCATTATCACGGACAGTCATCGGGGGGCAGGAGGTCTGTTTTTAAATTGAATTATGAAAAAAAAGGGATAAATTATTTTTTTAAGAAAAATTTTCCTAATAGAAAACTGAGCATGAAATTAGTTGATTTATTTTACAAAATTAAAATTAATTTAATAAAACAAATTGAAAATAGAAAGCTTAATAAAATAAAAGATGCTGTTTTGGCAGTAACTTATATTTGTAATGCCAGATGTGAGCGGTGTCATATCTGGAAAAATACCGACAGGAGTCAAATAAAGGCCGAGGATTTAAAAAATTTACCCAAGAATTTAAAAGATATAAATATATCAGGAGGAGAGCCTTTTTTACTTCCTGATTTGGTGGATTTAATTAAAACTATAAAAGAAAAAGCGCCCAAGGCGAGTATAGTTATATCTACTAATGGCTTTGCTACTGACTTAATAGAGAAGCAAATTAAAGACATTTTAAAAATTGATAAAGAAATTGGAGTGGCTGTTTCATTGGACGGAGGAGCCGAAATTCATGACAAGTTAAGAGGTATACCTGGCGGTTATGAAAAATTAATGAAATCAATTAAGGTTTTAAAAGAAAATAATCTTAAGAATTTGAAAATATCATTTACCTTGGGAGACGAAAATATAAGGGAATTAAAAAAGATTTATAATTTATCTCACGAGCTGGGGGCAGAATTTTCTTTAACTTCAGTTCACTCTGGTGATAATTATTTTGGCACTCAGAGTAAGATTAATTTGATTGATAAAATAGAAGAGGAGCTGAATTGGCTTATTAAAAAAGAGCTTAAAAGTTTTAATCCTAAAAGATGGGGCAGAGCTTATTACACTTATGGCTTAAGAGAATATATAAAAACAGGCAGGCGAATATTGCCCGATTATTCAGGTAAATATAATATTTTTGTAGACCCCAAAAAAGATATTTATGCTTGCGATGTTTCTAATAAAAAAATGGGCTCGATAATAAATTCAGAATTTGTTTTAAATGATGAGGAAAAAGACAACGAATGTTCTAAGAGTTGGATGATATGTACTGCTCGACCAGCCATAAAAAAGCATTGGATAAGAGCCGGATTTTGGCTTTTAAAAAATAAATTTCTTTCCTTATGAAGATTTTATTAGTTAATAATTACCATTATTTGCGAGGAGGTTCAGAAAGGACTTATTTTGATGTGTCTAATTTATTAAAAGAACAAGGACACGAGGTTTTTTATTTATCTACTATTAATCCTAAGAATAAAGAAATTGGTTCTCATAAATATTTTGTTAAAGATTATGATCTAAGTAAGAAATATTCTCTGCTTAAAAAAATACAAATATTTTTTAGAATTATTCATAATTTTGAAGCCAAAAAAATGGCTCAAAAGATTATAAAAGAAAAAAAGATAGACATAGTCCATCTTCATAATATATATCATCACCTAAGCCCGGTGGTAATAAAAGTTTTTAAAAAAAACAATATCCCTCTAGTGGCATCTCTCCACGACTATAAGATGATATGCCCTAATTATAAAATGTTTAACAGGGGCAAAGTGTGCACTAAGTGCATTAAAGGAAATTATTTAAATTGTTTAAAAGATAAATGTATTGACGATTCCTATGTTAAAAGTTTGGTTTTAATAATTGAAGCGTTTATAAACAAAAAAATATACAAAAAAATAGATTTATTTATATGTCCCAGTAAAAGGCAGAAAGAATTTTTTATTAAGGCTGGAGTAGATAGGAAAAAATTAACTGTTTTGCCACATTTTTTTGAGACAAATAATTTTAATAATTCAAATGAATATCAAGAGAGGGATTATTTGCTTTATTATGGTCGTCTTTCAAGAGAAAAAGGTGTGGATATTTTAATCAAGGCCTTGGCCGATATTCCTAACGAGAAGTTGTTGATCGTAGGGGAGGGGGAGGATAAGGCGAGATTAAAAAGGTTGGTTTTCGATCTGGGCTTGGGTAACAGAGTTGAATTTAATCCTTGGGCGTCTGGAGATTCTTTAACTAGAACAATAAAGGAGGCCAAGGCAGTGGTGTTTCCTTTTATATGGGAAGAGGTTTTTGGCTACACTTTACTGGAGTCACTTTTTTTGAATAAGTTGATTATAGCTTCAAACATAGGGGCAGTTCCTGAAATAATAGATAATGGTAATAATGGGATTTTATTTAATATTGGCGATATTAATGATTTAAAAGATAAGATATTACAGATAAAAGAGTATAAGAAATATATTTTACTAAATACTAAAAAATCAATTTTGAAGTACGAGCAAAAAACATATTATCAGAATTTAATGGAAATATATAAAAAATTAACAAATAAGCAATAAAAATCTTGACATTTTTTCTATAAAATGTTACATTTATCAGTTATTATATTAACTATAATTAAATTATTTAAATAAATAAAAATATGAAAAAAATAGGAAAAAATAAATTAATTTTTGCCCTATCCTTGATTTTTATAGTGCCTACTTTATTAGTAAGTGCTTACTTTGTTCAGTCTGTCCAAGGTGATACATATACCTCTTATTATAGTGGAGATTCTATCTTTTATTATAATAAAACAGTAATAGCTTCAGTCAATTCAGGTTTGGCTGAAATTTTTGAATTTAAAAATGGTAGCCTTAATAAAGTTTCTGAAATTAGCAGTTTAGA
>JAIOTG010000118.1 GCA_021106995.1 bacterium | reverse complement strand
TTATAAGCCTTTAGGTTTTTTGGGCTTGGAATTTTTTTTTCAGGAGAAGAGTTAATATTTTTTTCTTTTACAAAAGTTTTGGCGATTTTGCTCTGATCTAGGTTTAAAAATTCGGAATATTTTTTTAATATTTTTTCTCTATAAATTCCTTCTGGTAATTTATCAAAATTACCATTTTCTAAGAATTTAAGATATTCAACGCTTATATTTATTTTTTTTGAAATTTTTTTAAGTTTTAAATTTTGTTTTTTTCTAGCTAAAAACAATTGCTCTCCAGCAGTTTTATAATTATAGGAAATACTGTTTTTTCTAAAACTGTTCATACCTACAATAGATTTAAATAAAATATTTTTGGATTATCCTCCTCCTTTAAACCAGCCAACTTTTGCCCAAGCAGTACCTTCCACGTTAACTCCAAGAGCTTTAAACACAAAGCCAATTATTAAAAAACTTAAAAGTATTATAGCTAGACCAATAATACTGTTTGTTAGTATAGTCTTTCCCTTGCTGACTCTTTCACTACTTCCGCTTGAAATCAAAAACATTATACCACCATAAATAAACATGAGCAAGGCGAGTGATCCAGCGACTCCTAGGAGCCAACTAGATATTTCAACAGCAGTATCAACTAGGTTGTTTAGTCCACAGTTAGCGCCTGAACAGTCTACAAAGCCAGCAGATGCTGTTTTTGTATAAAACATAAATATAATTAAAGTCGACAAGACAACTTTTTGTAGTTTTTTGAACATATTTTTTGTTTACTATTTTTTGTAAGTCGTTTGTTGTATTCTATCAACTGCTCTTTTCATGACAGTTTCTATTTCTTCTTCGTGATTATTTGTTTCTTCCACCATTTTTTTAAGTGCTTCTGTGGTGGCATGAGCATCAAGACCTTGGTACCAACTTTTGCTTGTTAATAATTGTCCAGCAAAAATACCTATTTCAGCATCATCTATTTGTTCATTTACTAAAGATCTTAGAGCAGTTGGTTTTTTAACATAGTTAAGATAAGATTTTACTTGTTCTTCAGCTGTTGCAAATTGTAAAAAATCCCAGGCAGCATCTTGATTCTTGCTCTTATGAGACACTGTTTCCACCCAGTAGTTAGCAAAATTAATCTCACCACCCTTTATTTAAGGAAGTTTTACAGTGTTAAAGTTTAGTTTTGGTGATTGGGATTTTATAATTGGTAAGTGATAGGCATAACCAAACATTATTCCTAGTTTACCCTCGGCAAACATGTCTAAAGAGGCATCAAGTCTATCATTCCAGCAATAAACTTCTTTACCAGGATTAGCAAAATCTGTATAAAATTCCAATGCTTCTAAGCCAGGATTATATCCTTTTGTTTTTAGAGATGACGAATGAAACATAATCGATCCCCGTTCATTCATCATGGTGGCCCCACTTTGCATCATTAAAATTGATAGAATATCAGTTGCTGCCTCTATGTTTCTAGCACCTCCTAAAGCCACTCCAGATTGAATTATTTCCCCTTCATTGCTTTGTTTAGTCATTTTTTTAACGGCTTCTTGAAAATCTCTATCCCAATACTTGGGAACTTCGGCGATGTTGGCATTATTAATTAGATCTTTATTGTAATACATGGCTAGAGTATCAACAGATAGAGGTAGTCCGTATATTCTATCTATACTTTTTTCATCAGGAAGAACTACGTTATTATAAACTACGTCTAAGAATTTATTTTCTAATTCTTTTATTGTTAATGTTTTTTTTGTTTCAGTTATGAGTACCTTTTTTTTATTTATAACACCCTCCATTATAGCCTTGCTCATTTTAACCTCTTCTGGCATATGGGCTATTTTAGCTTTATATTCTTTCATCCAGGTATTGTGTACTGTAAAGATGTCCGGCCCCCTATCCTCCGCCATGGCATTAACTAATTCGTTTTCATAATTTTCATATCTTAGTTTTCTGTAGTTTATTGTTATGTTGGGATGAAGATCTTCGTATTTTTCTATTATTTCTTTAAAAGAATCGCTGTCATCCCAGACTCTCCAAAGGTTAATGGTCATTGGCTCTCTTGGATCTTGACTAGGAGAGGTTAGTCCACAACCCGATAAACTAATTAACAACACAAAAACAAGTATAAAAGAAAATATTTTTTTACCCATATTGATTTAATTTTATTATTTAAAAAAACTATTTTTCTTATGTATATTATAACACAAACAAATGATTATCAAAATGCTGGAAATTTTATATTTTATATTGAAGAGCCTCTGTTAAATGATTTATTTTAATTTTTTCACTTTCTTCTAGGTCTGCTATCGTTCTGGCTGTTTTTAAAATTTTAAAGTAGCTTCTAGGACTTAGTTTCATTTTATCCATTGCCAGTTTTAATATATTTTTTGTTTCCTGATCAAGTATACAAAAATTTTTAGTATTTTCAGAGTCCATTTCACTATTTATAGAAAATTTTTTATTTTTAAATCTTTCATCTTGTATTGTTCTAGCGATTTCAATCCTTTTTTTAATATTTTCTGATGATTCTCCCTTTTCTTCATCAGATAGCTTTTCATAACTTATTCTAGGCACAGTTATATGCATATCAATCCTGTCTAATATTGGGCCCGATATTTTTTTTTGATAATTATTTATTTGGTGGGCGCTACAAGTACACTCTTTGTCCTTGTCTCCATAATAACCACAAGGGCAGGGATTCATAGCTGCTACTAATACAAAGTTTGCCGGAAAGCGTAGCGAACTGTTCGCTCTACAAATATTTATAAACCCTTCTTCTAGGGGTTGTCTTAAATTTTCCAATATATGTTTAGAAAATTCTGGTAATTCATCTAAAAATAAGATGCCTCTATGAGCTAAAGATATTTCTCCTGGACGAGGTTTTGTTCCTCCGCCAGTTAATGAAGCGGCCGAGGCTGTATGGTGAGGGGACCTAAAGGGTCTTTGTTTTATTAAGTTTTTATTATTCAAAAGTTCTCCGCTAACGCTATATATTCTAGTTATATCAATGCATTCTTTTAGTTTAAGATCGGGCAAGATTGAAGATAGTGCCTTGGCCAGCATTGTTTTTCCCGATCCAGGAGGACCGTTCATTATTAGATTATGATTGCCAGCAGCAACAATTTCTAGGGCTCTTTTGGCGTGTTCCTGGCCTCTTATAAAAGACATATCATAAGCCTGTTTTGAATTTAAAAAGTTTGGCTCTAAATATTTTTGAGTTTTAATTTTTTCTTTGTTTTGAAGGTGAAAAACCAGTTCTTTTAAATTATTTACCGGAATCACTTCTAGTTCTCTTATTAATTTAGCTTCTTCGGCATTTTCTTTGGGCACAAAAATTGTTTTAATTTTTTCTTTTTTTGCCTTTATAGCTATTGGAAGCACCCCCTGAACAGGTCTTATGTTTCCATTTAAAGCCAGCTCGCCTAAAAATAATTTATTCTTAAAATTGTTTTCCTTATTTAGTGCTCCTGAATTTAATAAAATACTTATAGCTATAGGCAAATCTAATCCAGACCCTTGTTTTTTTAAATGTGCTGGAGCTAGATTGATGGTGAGTTTTATTTTGGGGAAATTTAGTCCACTGTTTTTGATAGCGCTTTTTACTCTTTCTTTTGATTCAGAAACAGCTGTATCAGGTAGCCCTACAATAGCAACTGAGCCTAGCTCTCCCCCTCCCTTGGTGTCAGCCTCTACCTCTATTATTTCGGCGTTTATACCAACAACAGTGGCTGAAAATATTTGAGAAGCCATATTTTAATTAAATTTTATTTTTTAATATTTTTATCTTCTATTTTTATGCTTACAAGGTTGCTTACTCCATTATTTTTCATAGTTACACCATAAAGAATGTCAGCCTTGTGCATACTGGCCCTGTTGTGAGTTATAACTATGAATTGAGTATTATAGGAAAGGTCATTTAAAATTTGGGCAAACCTTTCTGAATTAGCCTCATCTAAAGCAGCGTCAACCTCATCTAGCACTACAAAAGGAGAAGGATTAGCTTTTATAATGGCGCATATCAAAGCAATTGCGGTTAAGGCTTTTTCTCCTCCAGAAAGCATTGATATAGAGGTAATTTTTTTCCCAGGAGGGTGAACTTGTATATCAATACCTTCAATGCCAGTGGCGCTACTTTTTGATAAATTTTTAATAGTTGTCATGTTTGAGCCTTCATCTTCTTCGTCAGTTTCTTCTTCATAGGCAATGCTGGTAATTTTTGCTTCACCCCCGTTAAATAAAACTTTAAAATATTTTTCAAAATTTCTATGTATTGTTTTAAATTCTTTGTTAAACTTTTCTTTAATACTAACATCTAATTCTCTAATTACTCCCTCTAAACTTTTTACGGCTTTTTTTAGGTCGTCTATTTGTTCAGTTAAAAAAGTATACTTTTCTTTAGTTTGAATGTATTCTTTTTCGGTTTCAGAATCTATCCCCCCAATTTGGCTTAATTGATTTTTTATTTTTTCAATTTCAACCCTTGTTTTTTTAGAATCAATAGCTCCTTGTAGAGGAGTTGTTTTTATTTCTTTTAAATAGTCTGATAATTCATTTCTTATTTCTATTTCTAAGTCTTCCAGCTTGGTTTCATACTTAGTTGCCTCTATTCTTGTGTTATTGAGTCGATTGTTTAAATTATTAATCTCTTCTTGTAATTCCTGGCTTCTTTTTTGGGCATTGTTTAATTTTTCTTTTTTTTCATTTTCAATTTTGCCTAGATTATTTAGTTTTCCCCTGTTATTTGTTATTTTTTCATTTATGTCTTTCAAGTCTTCCTCTAGAATTTTTTTATCTTGAACATCGTTGTTGTTAAAATCTTTATTGCTTTGCGAATATTTTTCAATTTTTTTATTTATATCTCTCTTTTCTTCTTTTAGTTTATTAATTTGATCTGTAATAAAATTAATTCTTTGATTAAGAGTGTTTATTTTTACGTTAGATTCATTTTTTTTGTTGTTTAGCTCGTTTATTTTTTGACTAAGTTTATTTATTTTTTCTTTTATAATTATTTGTTCCTTTTCCTTTTCTTCATCTTTGTCTTCTGTTAGTTCAATAATTTCTAAGATTTGTTTATTTATTTCTTCCAAAACTTTTTTTATTTCTTCTATGCTTTCAAGGGAGTTGACGTCACTTAGGTTTTTATTTATTGTTTTTAATTTTAAATTTATCTGAACCTCTTCTCCGGAATTTTTTGAACTTGATTTAGAAAAAGAATTCATTAATTTATCATTTAGCTCCTTGGATTCCGACAAAGTTTTTTTAATTTCTTCTTCAATTTTGTTTAGCTTTCCTTTTTCTTCTCTAGTTTTATTTAGTTCCTCTTCTCTCTCCTTTTCTTGTTTTTCTGTTTCTTCTAATATTTTATTGCTTCTGTCTTTTAGCCAGGAAATATCAAAATTGCCTGAATTTTCAAGTTTTAATTTTTGTTGAGCATCTATGGTTACAATTTTTCTAATTATTTTTTCTCTTTCTTCTTGTAGACCTGATATAATTTTAGACCAATGATTAAATTCTTCACTAACTCCTTTTCCCTCTTGTATTTTTTTAAATTCTTCGTTTAGTTCGACGAGCTTCTTTTCTTTTCCTTCCTTTTTGGTCTCTATTTCAGAAAAACTTTCATTAAATTCAAGAAAAAAGGTATTTAATTTATGCCATTTATATTTGAAAAATCTTAACTGTAAATTTTTTAATTCTTTTTCAAGATTGTCTTTTTTTTGTAGCTTGTTTACTTGTCTTGTTAAAGAATTTAATCTAGGTTCAATTTCATTTGTTAAAATTTCAGCTTGCTGTAAATTCTTGTAACTACCTATGAGTTTATTTAAAGAAGAATCTCTTTTAATTTGAAATTCTTTTATTCCAGTGGCTTCATCAAAAAAATCTTTTCTTTCTCTAGGACTTACTTTTAAGAAATTTTCTACCATTCCTTGTCCGATAACGCTATAGGTATTTTGTCCGAAATTAGCCTTTGCTAGAAGCATTTGAATTTCTGAAAGTTTAGTTTTATTATTGTTTACTAAATATTCATTTTCTCCACTTCTGTAAACTCTTCTTGTTAAAATCAGCTCGGAATAAGGGATAGGGGCTTGCCTGCCCACGCCTCCGTGTTTTTCGTCTTGATTATTTAGAAAAAGAGACACCTCGGCAAAGTTTGATTTACCCTTGCTTTTGGTTCCGGAGAAAATAACATCTTCTCCCTGTTTTGCTCTTAGGCTTTTCATGCTTTGTTCACCCAAAACCCACCTGATAGAATCAGATATATTTGATTTCCCTGCGCCATTAGGCCCCACTATGCCGGTAATACCTCTTTTATCTTCTTTTACAAAACCCGGAAAGGCCAATTTATTTTTATTGGCAAATGATTTAAAACCTTGTATCTCTAGTTTTTCTAAAAACATATTTTATTTAATAAAAAAAACAATTAATCCAAACTAAACTATGTTTAATTATTTATTTTATAAACTATATTTATTATAACTTATTTAGGAAAAATTTGCCAAATTGTGTTTAAAGGTTATAATTTAAATAATTAATCTGTAAGAATATTCTTTTATGATTATTTCTTTTAATGGAGACGCTGGTGCTGGCAAGAGCACCATAGCAAAAAAATTAGCAGAAAAACTAGGTTGGTCCAGGTATTATATAGGTGGGATTAGAAGACAAAAGGCGAAGGAGAGAGGAATGACTTTGGCAGAATATAACAAGCTAGGAGAAACAGACCCTTCTACCGACCTAGAAGTTGATAAATATCAAGAGGGTCTTGGCGAGAAAAAGGATAATTTTGTTATAGAAGGAAGGACTTCTTGGCATTTTATACCTCATTCATTAAAAATTTATTTAGAAGTGGATAAAAGAGAGGGTGCTCAAAGAATTTTTAATCAATTATCAAAACAGGCAGATAATAATAGAAACGAAGGATCTGGTTTAGATTCAGTAGAAAAGGTTTTAGAAAGCAATAAACGAAGGCTAAAGAGTGACAATAAAAGGTATAAAAAATATTTTAATATTGATGTTCATAACAAAAAACATTATAATATTATTGTAAACACTACCAATCTAAGCGAAAAAGAGGTTTTAGAAGCAGTTTATGATAAGATTAAAGATAAACTAGATGCTTAATGTTGACATTTTTTATTTTCCGTTGTAGTATTAGGAAAGATTAAGATAAAAAATAAACAATTGCTAAGTCTAGCAACTTAATAGAATAGTAGCGATTCTATTTTTTAATTTATATAATATGACAGATAAAAAGGAAGAACAAAAAATAACTACAGAAGAGACTTCTTCAGAAGAAAAAAAGGTTGAAGAAAAAAAAGACTCTAAAGAAGAAATATCTATTCCAAAAGCCTCTGAGTTAAAGCCAGGGATGACCATTAGGGTTTACCAAAAAATTAAGGAATTAAATTTGAAAAAGGAAGAAAAAGAAAGAATTCAGTATTTTGAAGGTATTATTATTGCCAAAAAGCATAACAGCGAGATTGGAGGAACTATTACTGTTAGAAGATCTGTTAATGGAATTGGAGTAGAGAAAATATTTCCTTTAAACCTACCCACAATAACCAAGATAGAAATAAAAAAGCAAGCCAGGGTAAGGAGAGCAAAGCTTTATTTTTTAAAGAAAGGACACAAGAAGAAATTGAAAGAAACTAAGGTTTCTTAAAAGCCGCAGTGCTGGAACTGGTAGACAGGCCAGCTTGAGGGGCTGGTGCTCATTAGGGTGTAAGGGTTCAAATCCCTTCTGCGGCACTAGTCTTTTTTAACAAAAAAGACAATTTAAGGACGCATAGCTCAGTTGGCTAGAGCACTTCGTTTACACCGAAGGGGTCCTAGGTTCGAGTCCTAGTGCGTCCACACCACAAGAACAGTCTTTAAAGAGGCTGTTTTTGTTTTATATTAGCTATTTTTAAGGTTGTTTTTTATTAGAACTTCTTCAAAATTTTCAGATAAATTATTTTTGGTGCCCATATAGCGCCCAAAAAACGAATAAGTATAAATATTATTATTGACTTTATAATAGGAAAGCTTTAAAATAAAAAATCAATTTTAATTATAAATATTTTTGTACAAACAAAAAACCTTATCAAAAAAAGGAAAAAAATCATGAAGGTAAAAATTACTGTAACTGGAAAGGCAAGGCCGTTTGAATTTAATTTTATTGTTCATGTAACCGAAAGTATTGAATCAAGAAAACTTGAAGATGATTTTTATGTAAATTATTCAAAGAATCGTCAAGTGCCTATTGGTAAGCACCATGAAATTGAAATTATTTCCCCTGATCTTTCAAAAGAGTCCAGTTTTAAATGGATACATGTTCATCGGTCCAAAAAAGACAACAAATTATACGTTTGTATTGTTGACCATCTTTCAACCATAGAAGAAACCTTGGAGATTTTAGAAATGTGGGCGGCAGGAACTTTATACACCATAAGGTTTCACAAAATGTTTGATTGTCTCATAGCAGAAGATGAAGCTATAAACAGAGACTATAAAAATGCATTAAAAAAGCTAAAAGATAATTTTAATATTGTGGCGAATATTGAAGCTTAAAGATTAAAATTGTTAGCACCAAGAACCGTCGGTCAAGGCAAAACTCCGATGGTTCTTTTTTATTATATATAAAGGCTTGGGTTTATTTATAAAAAATTTTTAAAAGAAAACCGTCCAGCTAAATTGCATAGCTTGGACGGTTGATTTTTTTGTATTTTGAAAATTAATTGTTAAATGGCGTAGCCTTTTTTTCGCATAAAGCTTCTTAAATAAGAAGCAAGTCGGAGTTCAAAGCCATATGTTGGGTCATCTTTGTGAAGTCCGCCATTCATGATGTATTCAGCTACTTTTTTTCTCTTCCATTTTTTTATGGTTGATCCAGTGTTTTTTTTAGTGAGGAAGCTGATGAAATCGGAAATATGAGCGTCTGTCATTTTTGCCATTTCTTTAAATACGTCACATTTTTCAGAAAGGCTAATTCCGTCTTCATTTTTACCAGCGGACATCAACACTTTTGCCAATCTTTGATAAACATTACCATTGATTTTCAATTTTTTCCTCCTTTTTCAATTTAAAAATTTTTAGTTACAATGATTTTATTATACATTCTTTTTAACAATTTGTCAATAGCAAAAACCTTATTGTTTATTACATTTTTATTTTACTTTAGATAAAAAAAATTACAAACAAAAATCTACTTTATAAAGGCAATTATTCTTTTTTTGAAAGCACCCCTTTCTTTTGCTTTTTTCTTGCGGACTTTTTCAATTTCTTCAAAGCTATATTTCTTTTTCTCTAAAATGGCATAAATTACTTCCATTATATCAGCCATTTCTTCTCTGCAAGGTTCTTCTATAAATTCTTCGACTTCTTCTCTTAATTTTTCCATTAAAGCTTTTTCAAATTCTTCATTATCCGCAATATGATTTACAGGCTCAATTCCTTTTTTCTTTATGATTTCGGGTATTTTATCACGCACAAGCTTGTAATACAACATAGGTGTCTTATTAATAATAAGGATTATTTAAAATTTGATTTATTTTTTAGAATAGACAAGATTTTCAATAATTAAAGTAAAAAGAGGGAAAAAAATACTCAATGTAATAGAAGTGTCTTTTCCTATTCCAGTTGTTCCAAGGATAAAAAATATAATAAATCCCAGGGTAATTGCTTGCAAAATTCCAAAAATGTAAAAAATGTTTTTGTTTTGCATATTATTTAAATTTTTTAATAAACTGTTTAGAGCTAATCGTTTTTCCATACAGTAATGGCCAAGTATATTTTTTTAACAATTTTTGTAATTGTTGTCTGTCTTTATTGTCCATAGTTTCGATTAAATCTTTCAATATAACAAAATTATATCCGCGGGAAAATCCACCTTGAATTGTTGCATTAACACAGCCGTCACCAAGTACACCAGTTATAACAATGTTCCGTATTTTTTTCTTTCTAAGAAGTTTATTCAAATCAGGATTAGTAAAAGCGTCATAACTATTCTTTGTGATTATAATATCGTTTTTTTCTGGGGTTACTTTGTAAAATTGTTCACTAAATTTATTATTATTTTTTGTATAATAGTCGCACGTTGGATCTTCGTATAGCTTGCGAATATTTGGGGCAACACATGATTTATTCCATTTAATACAATTTACATATATCACTGGTTGTTTTGATGTTTTTTTGTATTTTGAAATAAAACGTTTTAATTCAGGGACCATTTTTCGAATTTTTCTATAAGTAAGCCCCCATTCTTTTACTTCACTTTTAGGATGGCAACAATGATTAATAATATCAATTACTATTAAAACGCTGTTATTAAATTTTAACTTTTCCTTATTATTCATTTGAAAAAATAGATAATTACAACTTAAATTTTGTCTAACAAGTTATATGCGAACTTCTTGTTTTTTTATTTAAAATTAGTTAAAAATTTCCTTCCATAGCTATACTATACAAATTTAGGGTATTTATCTTTATTTTACCTAATATAAAATATTATTACAAATTTAAACATTGTAATTTGCTCTATATTTCTATAATATGTATTTATATGAAAAAAACTATAATAACTAAATCAGACAAAGAAACTTTTGATTTTGCTAAAGATTTTTCAAAAGGGTTGAAAGGCGGAGAAGTTATTTTTTTAGAAGGTGATCTTGGTGCTGGTAAAACAGTCTTTACTAAAGGTCTTTCTAGGGGGTTGGGGTATGGTAAAAATGTTTCTAGTCCTACTTTTGTTTTGATGCGAGTGTATGAACTTGAAAAAAATAAAAAAATAAATACGATTTGTCATGTCGATGCTTATAGATTGGGTTCAGAGGACGAGCTTTTAAGTATAGGAATAAAGGATTATATTAATGAGCCTAAAACGATAGTTATAATAGAATGGTCTAATAAAATAAAAAAGAAAATTGCTGAGAAAGTTGTTAAAATAAAAATAAGTTTTAAAAGTGAAACCTCTAGAGAAATTAAGATTTCAAATCTCCCTTAAAATATAACAAAGCTACTAGAGATATAAAGCCAAGTACTATCATAGCGTCAGCAATATTAAAAATAGTAAAATATTTTAATTCAAGATAATCAACCACATAGCCATAGTTCATTCTATACGCTAGGTTGCTAATAGATCCCAATACAACAAAAAATAAAGAAGCATATTCTGCGCTTCTTTGTTTTTTTATTAGAAATAGTAGGTAATAAATAAGAGTAAGCACCATTAAAAGTATTGATATGATTAGAAATTTACCACTTAGAGGAAGAGAAAATGCAATATAGTAATTGGGGGCAAAATTTAGTGAGAAAAATTCTTTGATTAAAAAAACGGGTTCATCATAAAAGCCTTTTATTGATAAGAATTTTAAAAACCTATCTAATATCAAAAATAAAACAGCTATTATTAAAAAAATAGCTGTTTTATTTTTTTTGAAAGTAAACATTTTAACTGTTTTGTAATTTTGTTTTGCATTCTACGCAAGCACTGGCCACTGGTCGAGCTAATAGTCTTTTTTCTTCAATAGGTTCTCCGCAATATTTACATATCCCGTATTCACCTTTTTTTATTCTCTCTAAAGCATTGTCAATATCTCTAATTGATTTTTTTAAAACACTGTCAGTGGCGAGATTGGCTGTATATTCACTTATTTCTTGAGCATTCTCATCGGGTTTATTTCCATATTCGGGAATTTTTACATGAGATTTATTTCCATTTTTCTCGCTACCAATATTTTCTAAATCATCTAGAAGTTGCTTTTTTCTCTCCATGAGATCTTTTTCTATTTTTTTTAAAGTTTCTTTGCTTGTTTTTTTCTTTTCATTAGTTTTATTCATAGTATTACTGCTAATTTTTATGATTTTAGTATATACTATAACTAAAAAAAATTCAATATTAGGGACGTTATATGACAAAAATTTGTTTGTTTGTTATACTATTATTAGGTTTAATAAGCTCTAATTTATAGAAAGGGTTTGGTTTTGTTTAGATTGACTAAATTAATTTCTTGTGATATATTTTAGTGACTTTTTAAAAATAAGAATATAAAATAAATATGCCTAAAAGAACATTTCAGCCAAATGTAAGGAGAGCCAAGAAAAAACATGGTTTTCTTGAAAGAATGAGCACTAAAAATGGCCAAAACGTACTAAAAAGAAGAAGACTGAGAGGAAGAAAAGTATAAAGTAAATAACTTCAACCTTTTTATGTTTAAAAAGGAAAATAGACTAACCAAAAAAAAAGATTTTGATAATATTTTTAAAAAAGGAAGGTCTGTTTTTAATAAAGTTTTAGGACTAAAAGTTATAATAAATGATTTAGATATAAACAGATTTGGTGTTATTGTTAGCAATAAAATTAGTAAAAGGGCTATAGAAAGAAACAAAATAAAAAGAAGAATCAGAGAAGTTTTAAAAAAAGAGGAACCTGTTTTAAAAAAGGGATATGATATAGTTGTTATAGCCTTGGCTGAAACAAAACAAAAGGAATATCAAGACTTGGAACAAATTTTAAAAGAAAAACTTTCTAAATTAGCCCTTTATAAAGGATAATTATTTTTTTATGTGGAATTTTATAAAATATTTACCAAGGCACTCAGCGGTAATTTTTATAAAATTTTATCAAAAAACCCTTTCTTTTGATCATGGTTTATTTAAACATATGTTTCCTTATGGTTATTGTCGTTTTCGTCCCACTTGTTCTGATTACGCCATAGAATCCATAGAAAAATATGGAATGATTAAGGGTGGTATTAAGGCTACTTGGAGAATTTTAAGGTGTAATCCCTGGAATAAAGGGGGATATGACCCAGTTGATAAGGAAAAACAACATAATTAATTTAATATTTATACATGAAAGAACTATTTACAACCATTTTTTACCAACCAATTTTTAATTTATTGATTTTTTTATACAATAATTTTTCTTTTGGAGATTTAGGAATAGCTATTATACTTTTGACTATTATAATTAGACTTGTTTTTTTACCTCTTTCTAAAAAGGCTATAAAGTCACAAAAATCCCTGCAAGATATTCAGCCTAAAATTGAAGAATTGAAGAAAAGATATGCTGGGAAAAAAGAGGAGATGGGAAAGGCAATGTTGAATTTATATAAAGAAAACAAGGTAAACCCTTTTTCTTCCTGTCTTCCTCTTTTAATACAACTTCCTTTTTTTATTGCGGTATACCATATATTTAGAGAAGGTGTTTCAGTGGAGTCTCTTAATTTAACTTATTCTTTTATTGCTAAGCCGGAAGTTATTAATAATATAGCTTTTGGTTTTCTGGATTTATCTAAGCCAAATGCAATTTTAGCCATATTAACTGGTCTTGCTCAGTTTTGGCAGACTAAAATGATAACTACAAAGAAGCCGGAAGTTAAAGGTGATGGAACTAAAGACGAAAATATGATGGCGATGATGAATAAGCAGATGACCTATTTTTTGCCTTTATTTATAGTGTTTATAGGGCTTACCTTCCCCGCAGCTTTAACTCTTTATATGTTTGTGTTCAATGTTTCAATGGCCTTACAGCAGATGTATATATTTAAAAAGAAAAAAAAGAAAGATGGCGATGGTAGTGATAATGGTGATAAAAAAATTATAGATGTTCAGGGCGAAGATTTGAAACAAAACAATGATTAGGTCTTGACTTTTTAAGAATATTTTGCTATAATTATATTAGAATTTAGAGAGCTCTCCTGGTTTATACTAGGGGAGTTTTGATTTATATAAATATAATTATGGAAGCAATTTTAAGAAGCTTTTTCTACGATGTCTGGATAAAAAAATTTGTTTTTTCAGTAACGAGCATTATAACAATTATCTGTTTTTTTGGTTGTCTAACTATCTTTATAAGTCGGGCTGAGGCTGACAATATTAGTAAAAAACCTAAAGTAGAGGCTTTTATTATAAATAAAAACAATACAATTGATCAAAATAAAAGCTTATCTTTAATGGCCGATAAAAAGCTTGATTCTTTGGTAAAAAGTAAACATTATAATATATTAAGTTTTGA
>JAIOTG010000064.1 GCA_021106995.1 bacterium | reverse complement strand
CAATATTATAATCTGTTGGACTAGCATTAACCCAACCAGAACCGTTCCAATAATCCCAAGTCAAACCATCATCGCTTGATAATTGATAATAAATTTCACCGCCATTTTTAGTTGCGTTTTCAGAAAATGAAGACCAATAATCAATACTTGAAACTGTGTGGGTATTATTTGGACTAATAGATGGGTTATCTGTAAAATATACCCCTGGAATCCAAGAACATCCTGACTGACTTTCGCAAGAACCTTGATTACTGTCGAAGCTTTCACAAGAATCAACCGCTCCGTCACAAGAACCAGAAAGCCAAGAACAACCACAGACAGAACAATCCGTTTGATTATTGTGAATACTACAATCATCTGCTACCCCTGAACAAGAATCTGGAATCCAAAGACATTGAGTGCATACATTACAATCTATCTCGTTACAAGAGTTACACAAAAGAGATCCCCCATCTGAACAAGCACCACCCCCTTGAACAAAAGTTATTTTGTAAATTAAAACTCCTATCAAAATAGTTCCTATAGCAAATAAAAATAAAAGATATTTTTTATTAATTTTAAAAACTAATAAAATTAAAACTAATAAAATTAAAACTAACTCAAAAATAATTAAATAAGCTAAAACACAAGGCTTTTTTTGAGCTAAAATCTCTTCATAACTAAAATCACTTAAACTTGAGGCTTTTTTAAAAAGACCTTTTTCTTGAGCTGTTCGAATAGTGTATTCTTTTCCTCCTAAAAAAAACATAATAAACTCAGACCAAGCTGAAAGAGTATCCTTTTCTCTTTTTTCATCAAAATCTTTCAAATTATAATGACCAGAAATAGAAAAAAACAAATCATCATTCTCATTACATTTATAAACCATCTCCACGTAATCATTGTACTCTAATTGTATATTAAAATCATTAACTTCATTATTGTTAAAAATAATTTTTTGGGGTTTAATTTCTTTAATATCCAACTCTTCGTCAACACTATCATCTAAGGCCACGTAATCAATTCCAAAACCACCAGTTATAAATCGCATTCTAACCTTTAAATTATCTCTTGATCTATCTATTTTTTTTAAAGAAATTAAAAAATCATCAGCCCCACTGCCAGGCATATGCAGGCCAGCTGAAAGATCATTTTGCTTTCTCCATTTTTTTCCATCCCAAACCTCTATTTGTACTCTCAAATTATCATTCCACCATTTTTTGGTAATTTGCCTAATTATAGGCCAATTAGAAATTTTATCAAATATAGAAAATTGTTTTTCACCCATAATATGAACCATATATTGGTAATAAGTTGTTAGAAAGGCTTGTTTACGAACCACTAAGTAAAGCTTAGGATTATCATTCTTTAAATCTTTAAAAGTTAATTCTAAATAATCATCTTTTATCTGAGAGTTAAATTTTGGCTCAAAAAAAACACTGTCATACTCACTAATCATAGACAAGCATTGTTCATTGTTTATTCCATTAGAAGTTGAACACTGATCTGGAATAGTCCAATTTTTTATTACCCTTACACGACCATCAAGATCAGGCTTAACAAAGCCATCACTTTCGGTTTTATATAAATTAAAATCTTCTAAATAAGTTTTTTCTTGCAAGCCCTCATAAATTCTAACCTTAGCCTCTCCTTCTATACACTGAATACTTGGCAAAGAATCATAAGTAGTATTCTTTACTGATCTAAAAATCGCAAAGGGAAAAGCTTCATGTTCTTTTATCCACTTCTCGCCATTCCAAGCTTCAACCCATGGACAACTAGCCCCGCCCCAACCACAACTTGCACAACTACAATCTGAACATTGTGCAGTATCAACACAAAGATTGCAATTTCCATTATTAGAACAAAGTCCTTGGGTCCAGCCACAACCACAAGTACCGCAATTATCACTACTAGATAAAACAGAGCAAGAATTTGCTGATCCACCACAAGAACCAGGAGCCCAAAAACAACCAAATTGATTAGAACAGGTTGGCTGATCACTAAAATTTGTACAATCCGTAGCGCTCCCAAGACAATCGTCATCTGATGTTTTAATTTGAGTTTTACTGCTAACCACTTCTATCTTATTGTTATCAAAATTATAATTACCGCTACTATTAAAATGCCAAGTTTTCACTCCACAACCAGCAACGCTATTATTTAATCTAAGTCCTCCACTGTCAGAATTGTTTATATTTCCGTCATCATGATCATATCTTGTATCATCAGACCAGACACTTTGCCCACCTCCTCCTGTCCAATCATTTTGCGCCCAATCACCCGAATCCCAATTACTTAAATAAACATCTCTCTCAATGGAATTATTAACTCCGGGGCGAATCTCCCACTCAATAGTAACTACAGCTTTTTTAGTATGTATATCAGTATATGCACCTGGACAAGCAATAATATTATCACCGGAATCACGACAAACATCCTCAAAATCTATAGTCCTAGTATATTCATCTATAACTTGAGAGCTGCCCTCGCCATTAAAAATCCATTCATTGCTATTTGTGGTCACCGCACTCCTGTTATAAACCATCTTGTTCCAAGCCCCTCCTTTTATGGACTTTACCGCTTCAACCGCTTCGTCTAATAGGGCCTGGGCTTTAGTCATATCGACGCTCCTGGTTAGAGAATTAAAGCTACCCAAGATCATAGAGCTTAAAGTCACTCCAATTAAAGCAAAAATAGCTACAGCTAATATAACTTCCAAAATTGATTGTCCTTTATTATTCCCAAATTTTATCTTCATTTTATTCTCTTGTTTTTTTCTTTAAATATCAATATATCTTTTTAGTTTTTCCATACTGCTCCCGACTCTTTTACAACGATATTTAGCGATCCCTTTGTCTCGTGAGCTAAATTAATACTCCCGAAATTAAAAGGATAACCTACCCCTTGAGAAAAATTAATATCATAATTATTAACATCTCCAGGAAACGATAAATCTAAACCCCTTTTTAATAAAACAGGGTAGTCATAACTACTATTCCTGGTCACATAAGAAGAGCCTTGATACAGAATATATTCATCCCTGTCTCCTTGGGCATCTTTCAAAAAATAAACTCCGTGATCAGAATTATTATAGCCAGATACACTTCTTTCTCTAGCAATTCTTAGAGATTGTACTAAAAGAGAGGAGCTCTCATTTAGACGAGCTCCTACTTGTAAATTTCCGTAAATAGGAAAAGAAACGCCTGCTAAAATAATAGTTATTGCAATAACAATCAAGAGTTCTATTAAAGTAAAACCTCTACTCATAAAAATAAACTAATTTTTTATTCCTCCCGTAATGCTATAAATAGGGGTAATTATAGATATAGCCAAAAATCCAACTACAAGACCAATGCCGAGCAACAAAACTGGCTCTATAACCACAGAAAGAGATTTAGTTGAATTATCAACCTCGGCCTCATAATAATTTGCTAAATAATTTAAGGTTTCTTCAAGTCTACCTGATTCTTCGCCCACCTTTATCATTTTTATAACTATATTAGGAAACAAGTGTTTATAATAAGCTAAATTTTCAGAAATTTTACCCCCTCGCGAGATGCCATCGCCCGCCTTAACAACCGCCCTTTTATAATAAAAATTATTTAAAGTTCCTCTCGTAATATCAAAGGCTTCATCAATATTTAAACCGCTCTTTAAAAGAGTGGCGAGTGAACGGCAAAAACGGGAAAGATTGGTCCCCCTTGAAACATGACTCACGACCGGAATTCTTAAAAGCAACCAATGGGTTATTGGTTTAATAAATTTCTGCCTAAAAAACCAAAACATAAAAATAAAGAAAAAGATAAGGCCAAAAAACAAAGTTAAATAATAATTCTGAACAAAATTAGAAAACCAAATTAAAAATCTAGTAGAGGTGGGAAGCTCTACATTTAAACCTTCAAATAAAGGAGTTATTTTAGGCAAAACGAAGAACACCATAGCCCCTCCTAATATAATAGAAGCAATTAAAATAATAACTGGGTAAACAAGAGCGCCTTTTACTTTTGATATTAACTCCTTTTCCTTTTCTAGTTGTGCTGATATATTTTCCATGCTTTCGTCCAGATTGCCCGATGCTTCGCCAGAATTAGTTATATTAACAAAAAGTCCGGAAAACACCTTGGGATAAAAAGAAAAAGCTTCGGACAGACTATGACCAGACTCAACTGATTTTAAAATTCCCTTAATAATTTTACGAAATTTACCCTTAGCAGAATCAAGAGCGATTACTAAAGATTCACTAATGGTTAGACCAGATTTGAGCATTACTGATAAATTTTTGGCAAATAAGGCCTTCTGAGTAAGACCTGTCCCTCCAATTTCAATATTTATATTTAAAATATTTTTTTTGTCTTTTTTCATAGAATTTAACCTTTTTTATTAATTCATAATCAACTTTTACTAACTCTAATTACTTCTTCCAAAGTAGTAATTCCATTTAAAACTTTATCAACCCCATCTTCAAACATAGTAGACATCCCCTCTTTTTTAGCTTCTTCTAGAATTTTATCACTAGAAGCTTTTTCTAATATTAATCTTCTTATTTTTTCAGAAATTTCCAAAACTTCAAAAACACCAATTCTGCCGGAGTAACCAGTGTGAGCACATATTTTACACCCCTTACTCTTGTAAAACCTTAACTTTTTTAAATTTTTACCTCCCTTTTCTTGAAAAGTCTTTTTTATTCCTTCATCACTCTCAATTAAACTCAAATCTTCTTCTGTTATGGTTTGAGAAAAACGACAATTTGTACATATGTGCCTAACCAATCTCTGGGCAATAATAATTTCCACTGTAGAAGAAATTAAAAAAGCTTCGATGTTCATATCTAATAATCTAGAAAGCGTATCCGGGGCATTATTAGTATGGAGTGTGGACAAAACCAAATGTCCGGTAAGAGCTGAATTAACAGCAATATCAGCAGTTTCCTCATCTCTTATTTCCCCGACCATAATAATGTCAGGGTCTTGCCTAACTATAGACCTGAGCCCCTTAGCAAAGGTAAGGCCTGTTTTAGTATTAACTTGAATTTGAGTAATCCCCTCTATGCTGTATTCAATAGGATCTTCAATGGTAGAAACATGAATTTCTCTTCTATTTAAGATCTTCATAACAGTATAGAGAGTAGTGGTTTTCCCTGACCCAGTAGGACCTGTTACTAAAATCATTCCGTGAGGGCTTTTAATAGCCTCATTAACTTTTTCTAAATCACCTTGACTAAATCCTAGGTCAGCGAGAGTTAGGCTTTGCCCCTGAGAAGACAAAAGACGGATAACTATATTTTCCCCCTCAGGCACAGGAACAATTGAAACCCTACCGTCAATATCTTCTCCATCTAATTTAAACCGAAGTTTCCCATCTTGTGCCTTTAAATGTTCATCCGTTCTTAGTTTTGCCATTACTTTTATTCGGGATAAAATAATATCTGAAAATTTCTTAGGAACCTCTAAAACATCGTGCAAAACTCCATCAATACGAAACCTTGCTAAAACCTTTTTAAGGTAAGGCTCTATATGAATATCAGAAGCTTTGTTTTCCTCACCATAGGCTAATATTAAATCAACCATTTTTACTATATTTTCATCATATTCTTCCTTGGCCAAACTAGCATCTTTTAGTATCTTCTGTATATTTTCAAATTCTTCTTTTATATCTGCTCTATAAAAACGCAAAGCTTCATTTAAATCATTTTCTGTAATATAAAAAATTTGCACTTCCTCACCCACTCTTTTTTCCACTAAATGTTTAGTGGCAATATCAAGAGGATTGTACATACCTATTTGAATAACACCGTCTTTTCTATTAAAAGCCACAATACCCTTCTTTCTTGCTACTATTTCAGGAATCAAAGAAAGAATATTTCCATCAACTTCCTCAGTTGACAAATTAAGATAAGAAACATTATAATGTTCTGCCATTGCCTGACCCAATATTTCTTTATTTAATATGTTCTTAGTTAAAAGATAGTCAGTTAAAGAAGTCTTATAAGATTCTATATATTTTTCAGCTTCTAGGAGATCGTTTTCGGTAATATAATCCTCCCTTAGAAGAATCTTTTTAATTTCTTCGTCTTTTAGCGTCATAAGATTATTTTTCTAAAATATTTTTGACTCTTTCTACAACTTTAGTAATTGGAATATTTGATTTAACTAAAAAATCAGAAGCTCCCAATTTTTTAGCTCTCACTACATCATCGTCTTGACTAAGATTAGAAGCTACAATAACCTTGATTTTAATTTTATTTTTTTTAATATATTCTAAGAGTCCAAAACCGTCCATTTTAGGCATAACCAAATCTGTTATAACTAAATCAAATTTCTCTTTCTTTAATAAATTAACTGCCTCCTGTCCGTTTCCTACGGCCTTTGCCAAAAAACCAGACTTATTTAATTTTAACTCTAACGCTTTAGCCATGGGTCTTTCATCCTCTACAATTAAAATCTTTTTTTCTTTTGCCATAATTTCAAAATTTAAAGTTTTAATTTTTCTTTAACCTTTTTAACCACATCTTCAATTCTCCAATTAGATTTTACTAAATAATCAAAAACATCTAAATCAATTGCTTCATTAACATAATTAACATCAGCCAAATTCGTCAAAAATATAACCGGAGTTTTTTTTAACGTACCCTCTACCCTTAATTTTTTTAACATAGTCATCCCATCCATATTGGGCATCACAACATCTAATAAAATTAAATCCGGTTTTTCTTTTAAAGCCACCTCCAGGCCCTTTTCTCCGTCATTTGCTTCTAAAACTTCAAAACCTTCTAACTTAAACTTCTTTCTAAGCGAAGCCATGAGCGATCTCTCGTCCTCTACAATAAGTATTTTATTTTTTACAGTCATGTAATTATTATTAGTTAGAATCACTAATAGATACTGGAGGATTTTGAGTCCAATATTCCACGCTTCTCATTACCTTGTAGGCGTCATTTGGAGTTCCTAAAAAGTATTTTTGTCCATTTCCACCAATATACCAAGCCTCATTATTTCCATCTACTTGTATAAGTATCTTACCTTTGCTTTTGTTAACAAAATCTTGATCTACTTGAAAAACTCCCTCACCTAAAGGATTATATCCGCTTAAAAGCTCATCCCTATCACTATATCCATCCTTATCACTGTCTGCCAAGCTCTTGTTGGTTCCTAGGGCAATTTCTACAGTATTAGAAAGTCCATCCTCGTCGTCATCTACTCCTTCCAAATTAGCGTCAGCCAAATTAATCTGATTTATTTCCTCATTAGAAACCCCTTCTCCCAATCTAATAACAAGACTATAAATGTTAGAATCAGCTTTATTTAGATTTAATTGACAATCCTGATAGTCGGCCTTTATTTCTGTTTGTTTATCTAGCTCATCTTTTAATTCCTGCACTTTATTAGCTAACTCCTGATCCTTAACTGACAAATTTTCTTCTGCCTTTTTAAGATCAGCTTGTTTTTGTTCTAAATTAGCCTTAGTTTGTTGTAAAATTTTATCTTTTTCGGTTAAATTTGTCTTAGTTGAATCTAACTCTTCTGTTTTTGTTTGTACCACTTCTTTAGTGGTAGCTAAATCGGCCAAAAGAGCACTGTTGGTATTATAAATTTTTACTGTAACACCAATCATGCCTACAAAAAAAATTATTATTAAACCATAAAAAAACCAACGCTGATATCTTCTGAAAGAAATTTCATTAGACACTTGTTTTTTGTGGTCAATTTGAGTGGCACAGTATACGCACTCATCAGAGTCATCAGGGATTTGTTTTTTACAATTAGGACAAATCATAAAAATAAATTCCACACCATTTGAATAATTTTAAAAATGTTTTTAATTTTTCAAAAAGTATGGGGATAATTATTTATTAATAATATATAAAAAAATTTAATTAAAATATTAAAAAATATCTAAGAAATTAATTGTTCTCATTATTTATAATTATAACACAAACACAAAATAAGACCAAGACCGGAATATATTAAAACACGAGAACATCTATATTCAGCCTTACGGGAGTCTCTCGAAAGAGGACTCCCGTATTTAAAAAAAGTGTAACACAAAAAAACAGTAGTCGCCTAAAGGGCAGACTACTGTTAAGCCAAATCTATGTTCTCGTGTTTTAATATATTTATTTTATGAATAAAAATATTTACTCTTCCAAGCTATTAATAAAACTCTCCACATCAGCTTTGAGGCTAGGGTCTAGCTGAGCTGCCTTTTGAGCTGCTCTCATAGCTTTATCTTCTTCTCCTTGTTGCATATACAACTGAGTCAAGCCGACCCAGACTTTAGGATCATTTACTTGTATTTGAGATAATCTTTCATACAATTTTAAAACACTTTCCATATCACCTATTTCCATATAATGATTAATTGCATTTTTAACCATACTAGAATAACGCAGAGTTTTGGAAGCGCCCATGGCAAGACATTTATCCATTATTTCAAAACCTTTTTCATCTTCCTGATTTATAAGATAAGTTTCAGCTAAATTACAGTGAACCTCTTCATATTGATCGTTTAATTCTAAAGCCTCTAATAAAATATCTACAGCCTCATCATATCTACTCAAAGTTATTAAAACCTGATTTTTATACATATAGACAGGAATTCTTCCTGGACTTAATTCTATAGACTTATTCACAGCAAAAAGAGCTTGGTTGGCATACTCATCAAAAACATCCTTGTCTTCATAATTAAGTCGAGCCGCATAATTATAGGTTTGCGCCAATCTTAACCAGAAAAGACTGTCTTCTTGATTATAATTCACATTAGCCCAGGCCCAATCTATGGCTTTGTCCAAAATCTCTTTTTTCTTACCTTCTTCCATATTAGTAAAGGCAGCCGGATTCTCCATAATAGATCTGATAAAAGAATCCCTGCTATCACGATCCAGAACCGAGCCTCCGCCTAAAAAATCATCATAAATTAAATAAGCTCCATAAACATCCCTCTGAGCAAAAGCCTTTTGACCCTCGATAGTTTGATACAACATTTTTCCAGTAATATAACTATATTGAAATATAATAACCACACTTACAACACCAAAAACTATTAAACCATATATTTCTCTATTAATTAATCTATCATCTTTAACATATAATTCCTTTTTATTACCGCTATCCTCTCTAGTATTAAACAAAAAATGAATAAAACCTAAAAATAACATTAATGAAATATAAGTAGGCAAGGAATCAAAAACAGCCAAATTTTGAACAAAATAAGCACCCAAAAGAGCTAAAAGTATAGATAACTCAATGTAATTAGTTCTTTTTCTCTTATATATTTTCCAAAAATAATACGAAACAGCCATAAAAATAGACAAATAAGATAAAAGCCCTAGCGCTCCAGTGGTAGAAACTATATCTACTAAGTTGTTATGAGCTCTATCAAAATAGGTTCCACTTCTGGTGAAATTATAAAATTTAGCATCAAAATATCTATCAAAAGTAATAGCAAAATTACCATGCCCGGTCCCAAGCACAGGATGATCTTTAAAATCTTTCCAAGCAGCTCCCCAGGCAATAAGCCTAGTTTGAAAAGTTTTTTCCTGAAAAGAAAAATCCTGAATAGGTTTTATATCCTTAATTATTGGGTAGTCTTTATGTGTTAGGGCAAAAACTCCGCTTAATATTATTACTAAAAACAAAGACAGACTTACTCCTTTTATTATTTTATTAGAATTTAGAAGGCCGTAAAAAAATAAGAAAACTAAAACACCAGCTCCAAGGCCGGCATAAGCTCCAGCAATACCAGCCCCTTTAAAAGCAATTAGCATTATCAAAACAGGAATAGGATAAAACCATTTAAAAAAAGTTTTTTCTCTGAAAAATAAAAGCGCTGAAAAAAACATTCCAAAAATTACAAATCCAGCCATGTAAGCCTTGTTTCCTACTGTTCCATAGGCTTCTGCCCCGTATATTCCGGTCAAAGCTACAATTGTCACAACCCCAACAAAATAAATTAAAAGCCATTTCCAGTCATTCCAATCCCGCATTATAGTAATAATAATAAGATATAAAAACAAGAAATGAACAACATGAAAAAAACCAAGCATTCTCTCAATATCACCCCAAAAGCTTAAATTAAAATCAACTCCAAAAAAAGAACTGATTAACATAACTGTAAAAAAAGCAATCAAAGCAAAAGTTATACCGGAGCCAATATATTTTTCCCTAATCTCTTCCACTTCTTCTTGGGTTGAATTTTTCTTCTTAGCTATGTGTTTAAAAATATTTATCTTTTCCAAGGTTTTATTTAGAAAACCCTTTTTTTCTCTAGTCTTAAAAGGATTCCAATTAGGATATTTAATAATAAAACTGAGCCAAAAAACAACCAAAATCTCAATTAATACATTAAAATAAACTTGCTTGGAAGTAATAAAAGGAAATAAAAAATTGGTATAAACCAAAAAAACTGATAAAAAACTAAGCGCAACCCCTACTCTTAAAATCCATAGGTATACTTTTTGAGACATAGACTTGAAAATTCAAAAACCAAAATTCAGATATTGCTAAATAAGAATTTTGTATTTTAATTTTTTAATTTATAAACAAAACAAAAACTATTATAAT
>JAIOTG010000078.1 GCA_021106995.1 bacterium | reverse complement strand
TTATCACACTCCACTTCTAGGTTTTTTTCGTTTCTTTTTATTTTTATTTTTTTATCTGGTAAAAGGTTTATGTAATCATAAAAAACTTTAGAATTAACAGTAAAAACACCTTCTTTTTCTATTTTACCCCTCATGTTGTGTGTGATTCCTATCTCTAGATCGGTTGTTATTAATTTTATATTTTTATCTTCTATTTTTATCATTACATTGTTCAAAATTGGTAAATTAACATTTTTACCAGATATGTGACTCACTGTAAACAATGCTTTTTTTAAATTATTTTTTGTTATAAAGAATTCCATGTTATCTGTTTAATATTTAATTAATAAATAAAGAGAAAATAATATTAATAAGGGGTGTTAATAAGTTATTAAAAGTGAATTTTTATTTTAATTTTAGCTAAAATTTTTAATTAATAAACTGTTAATAATTAAGTATAAAATGTTTATAAAAAATTGATTTTTGTTAATAAGTTTTAAAATTATTTATTTATCAACATTTCATTAAATTTATTACACAGCCCCTTAACAGGTCTTGTTAACAGTTTTTTGATGGTTAATAACAGGTATTGCACATATTTTAAGAATTTAATAGTTGCTTTATTGATTCTATTTCTTGTTTTATTTTTTCATTCTCTTTTTCATTTACTTCTTCAAGTATTTTATTGTAAGCGTGCATAGCGGTTGTGTGGTCTCTTCCCCCCAGCTCTTGTCCTATGGTTGGGTAAGAAGCATTGAGCTCTTCTCTCATTAAAAAAATAGCAATCTGTCTTGGCCACACAATTTCTTTTTTTCTACCTTTTCCTAATAAATCTTTATCTTTAATATTATAAAAACCACAAACGGCACAAATAATATCTTTTATGGTTGTATTTTTTGCTTGAATATTAATTAAAAGATCATTTAAAATATTTTTTGTTGTTTTTAGGGTGGGCGTTGAGTTGTTAAACTCATGAAAAGCTATTATTTTATTTAAAGCCCCCTCTAGTTCTCTTATGTTGTTGTTTATGTTATTAGATATGTATTCTAAAATGTCCCCATTTAATGAGTAGTTTTTTTCTCTAGCTTTTTCTTGTAATATAGCAATTTTTGTTTCTATGTCTGGTTTTGAAACATCCGCCACCATACCAGACTCAAAGCGAGACAAAAGTCTTTTTTCTAAAGCGGGAATTGATTTTGGTGGTTTATCGGATGTAATTATAATTTGTCTATCGTTTTGTTGTAGTTCGTTAAAGGTGTGAAAAAATTCTTCTTGAGTACCGTCTTTTCCGGCCATAAACTGAACATCATCAATTAATAACATATCAACATTTCTATAATAATCTTTAAAATCTTTTGCTTTTCCACCATGCACTGCTTGAACATAGTCGTTTGTAAATCTTTCACTGGTTATATATAAAACTTTGTGTTTTTTAGCAACCTCATTTCCAATTGCTTGTAAAAGGTGGGTTTTCCCCAATCCTACTCCACCATATATAAAAAGAGGGTTATAAGCCTTTCCGGGGTTGGCTGTAACCGCCTGAGCAGCGGCGTGTGCTAGATCGTTTCCCTTTCCTACTATAAATGTGTCGAAAATATATTTTGGGTTTAAACCATAGTTGTTATAAGAACTTTTTAAATTAATGTTTTTTCTTATGTTTGTTGGTGTTGTGTTTGTTGTGGTTATATTTATTTTTTCAACCTTATTATTATCCTCTGATTTTTTAATTTGGACTTTATAAAGTATGTTTTTTATTTCTTCATTTATAATATTGCTCAGAGCTTTTTTTATTTCTTCATGATATTTTTTTTCTAACCAAGTTTTAGTAAAAGTGTTAGGTACACACAAAATAACTTCATTATTTTCAAAAGAAAGGATAAAAGTGTTTTTAAACCAAGTGGTAAAATTGGCTTTAGATAAATTTAGTTCTATTTCTCCTAAAACTGCTTGCCAAATTTGATTTTTGTCCATAACCTAAAAATTATTAATAAAAAAAGTATATAAAAAAAATCAACAGAAACATATATTGAATTGTAAGGCTATAGTATTTTATATATTAATAAAAAAAGTATAACAAGTAAAGAGTTTTAAGTAAAACCCCTTTTTTGTTTATAAACTGTTAATAAGAAGTGGAAAACTTTTTAATATTGACTATTTGTAATTATTTTGTTAAATTTATAAAAAAGTCCGAAAGACTGTTTTTATTTTTTTAAATTTTGGGGGTGTAGCTCAACTGGTTAGAGCGCTTGCCTGTCACGCAAGAGGTTGCGGGTTCGAGTCCCGTCACTCCCGCCGTAATAAACAAGAAGGCTGTAAAACGCCTTCTTTTTGCTTACCTAAAAGCTTTTCTCTGGTTAGAGTGGCTGTTTTCTCCGACTTTAGCGAAATAATAAAGTTATGTGGTTCTGCATTTGAATTCATTAGCTTTTTCTCACTTAGAATCGGGTTATAGTAAATGAATTGAAATACTTCACGCTTTTCTTCTGGGCTGGCTGTCTTAAACTTCTCGCTTAGTTTGTAAGTGAAATTTACATAGTCAGTTGCCAAGTCAAACCAGTTTTGACTATTCTGATCTGTGTCGCCCATCTTCTCTTTTATTTTTTCTTTCTCAAATAATATCTCTTTTTTCTGTGTCATAAACTCTTCATCTCCTAAAAGAGTGCCGTCTACATTCTCTGGTGAGATTTTCAGTCTAACTAAATTGTCCAGTTTAGTCTGACATCTTTTTAATGCTGTTTCCTGTCTTTTTAAAATCAAATCCCTGTTATCAATTTCTTTTTCATTGGCTTTATTGATTTCTTCTAGCGCCAATTTTAAAAAGTCTTCATCAATACTCATTTTTTTGATAGTTTTAACAATCTGCACCTCTAATTCTGTTTCGGGAATGTACTGAATTCCCGTGCATTTAGTACAGCGATAATAAGTAATACCTTTAGCCTGCATGCCTGAAATATTACTTCCACATACCCCACATTTTATAAAATTTGTATAAGTATAATATCTTTTCTTTTGAACTGGACGTCTTTTGCCATGCAGTTCTTCCTGGACCTTATTATACAGCTCACGGCTAATAATTGGTTCGTGCTTGGCATCTGGTAATTCTTCAGGTTCAATAACTGTTCCTTTCCAAAGAATCGCCCCATAATAAAAAGGACTTGAAAGTAATCTGTAAATCGTAATTTTACTCAACATCTTTTTACTACGTTCTCCCACCAGCCCCCAACCGTTTGTTATCTCTCGTAATCTTGCTAGAGAATATTGACCAGTAGCACAATATTCAAACAATTCTTTAACTAACGGACCCATAAATGGATCAACTTCAATTCTTTTTAATTCTCTATTTAGTTTTGTTAGAGCTTCTTGCTTTTCAAATTTATATTGTTTACCTGATATTTTTCCATCCCTGTCCATGTTTAAATATCCAAGAGGTGCAAAGCCAGGATATTCACCTTTGAGAATTTTAGCCTGCAAATCTCTTCGCACAAACTCCGAAGTATCATCTGATGACTTCTTTGACATAGCAAATTGTAAAGCCAAGAAAAACTCTTGCCCCGAATTTTTGGCATATATTTCAGATGGTGTCCGCACCTCATTCAAAATCTTATCCTTTAACATATCGATGATTATTCCACCATCTGTCATGTTTCTAGCTAAACGAGATATATGATAAACTAACACACCGTCAGCCTTACCAGATTGAATCATTTTGACAACTTTTGCAAACTCTTCGCGACCTTGTTTATAAGCTGATTTTGATTCTTGAAAATCTCCCACAATTTTTAATTTCTCTTTTTTAGCAAATTCCGCCAATTCTCTCTTTTGTGAGTCCAAACTTAATATTTGTCTATCTTCTGAATCAGATGATTTTCTTCGATATATGACGTATTTAATTTTTTTGTCTTTCTCTAGCATGAATTTTAATAGTAATTGAATAGGGGATGATAATAACGTAAGTACTTTAAATTTGCAAAACTTGATTTCGTAATTTTTTTCAAGTTTTCAAGTTGAGTCATTAGAAACGGTAATCTTAACTGCTCTGATTAATTTGATATACAAATCAAAAGCTTCTTGTTTTTTTAGTTTTACAGAATATTTTTGCTCATATAATTTTATGAATTTATTTAAACCTTTATCCGAGATCATATTTTCTCTTTTATAGTGTTACTTTCGTTACCTTTTGTTCATTTTACCCAGTGTTTATGGGGTTTTGTATTTTTTGAATTTTATAGTTTATTGCGTAAAATAGTCGTTTAAGCTTTATTTTTTAACAAAACTAGGCTTTTTTGTTTTTTTTGCTCAAATAAATATCGTAATTTTTTAAAGCCTATTAAGTTTCCTTTTTATAGTGTGACATTTGTGACATTGTGTGCATTTTAGCCTGTATTTATCGGCTTTTGTATTTTTAAGATTTTGTGATTAATCTTGGAAATTAACCATTTAATGTATATTTTTAACAAAAACTGATATTTTTTTGTTTTTTTACATTATTTTTTTACCCCATTTTTTTCTCATTGCCTTCAAGGCAGGGCTGTCTTTTTCAATTATTTCTCCAATTAATTTGGGGTTACTATTTTTTACAAAACGTTTACCTTCTTTAAATAATTCTTTCTTTAATTCTTTAGGTCTGAATGATTCGGACGGTTGAGGACCATCAAACAAGACGGTTGTTAGTTCTAATTCGGACGGCTTTCCATTCTCAAGTTTGTCTAGGCGTCTGACCAATCCTGACGCTATTAGTCTTTTTACAGATCTTGTAACAGTGTCTTTATTGATGCCAAGTTTCTTTGCAATGGTCCGATAACCAACAAATGCTCTACCTTCTCTATTCACATAAAACGATAAAGCCATATAAACAGCCTGATCAGATGTTTTAATATTTCTGGCAAAATATTTCATGAATTCTTTCCGAATCCAAAACCTTTTTAATTTTTTCATATAATAGTAATTTTAATATTCTGAATTCACTTTATTGGCTGTATAGTCGGTTCTTTATCATTTTTTGATTATCAACAATTGATCGAGCATTAACTTGTAAATTGTTATTCCAATAATCACTCACTGCTTTATCTATTTTATTATCTCTTCTAAAAATAAACTGAGATTTTTTTGGGTTAGTTTTATCTATCTCCCAAAGTTCATAGCCCAAAGTGGCCAAAGCAGATGCCAAGCCTAAATCAAAAGTTAAAAATTTATCTTTTTGCATAATCATAATTTTTAGATTAATAGTTTTCCAAAACAAAAAGCCGAAGCTTATTATACTTCGACTATATCAAAAAGTTACTGACTCAATGCTGACCAATTTTGAGTGCTTTACTCAACTGTTCTCATAATGTTTTTATTTGAATAATCTATGTCAAAAAAACCCTTTATGTCTAAAGATTTTTCTATTTTATTATTCAACCTTAAAGCAGTATCATAAATCTTTTGAAATTTTGAGATATCGATACTTTCTGTTGTACAATCAATCTTTTCTCCCAATGGACTATTTAAAGCTGTCCTTAATATCTGATATTCAAAACTATTTTCACTTTTTATTCTTAGCTCGTTATCACTCCAGCCTCCTTTTAGAATGCTATTTTCAAATGTTAGTTTTTGCTTTTCTTTTTCTTGTTTAGATGTTTCTGCTGATTCTTTATTTAACTCTTTCTTATATTCATCCAAATTTTTAAATATAAGTATTTTAAATAAAAAAGTTCGATCAGTTAAATAATAGGTAAACTCTCTTTGAAAAATAAATTTTTGCTGTGCCAGCACATTAAAAGTATTTATAAACTGAATATGCTCCCGTTCATGTGAATCAAAATCTGCCTCGGTTATAGTAAATAAAATACTATCTAATTCAAGAGCTTTTTCGAGAATACGATTGGCTACTATTGATGATTGCCTATCAGTACCGTAAGGATCCTCTACTAAATCATCAAAAGCATATTGAGCAAAAGACTCTAGTGCATCCCAATTAACTATCTCAAATTTTATTTTATACGCTTCTGTTTTTGGAATATTATTAATTTCCAAATCTTTAATCAGTTTTCTGTTTTCCAACCTCTTTAAAAATATTTTAAACTGATTATTTTGGAATTCTGCTTCCAGCTGTATTTCCTTATCTGGTCTATAAGCAAAAAATGATTCTAAAAGCTCTATGCATTCGTCATTGATAAGCATAATTTAATGATAATTATAATTTTATGTTAATCATAATAATAATTTTGTCTATTGTTGCCCTTCCACGATCTTCTCTATTGGAGATAATCCATCTAGTACTTTATGTGGAAAATAATTCCAAGCCTCATTAACAATTTCCATGATTTTATTCAATTCATCAACATCTTGACCATTATCAAACTTACCTGTTATTTCATGAAGTGCACTCTGATCCTGTTCACTATAAATCATCTCTCTTATTACATTAAAGCTTATATTCAAATTAAGAGAAGTAATAACATCATTCAATTGTTTTTCAATACCATTACGCTTTTGGATAATTTCTTCTTTTGATTTTGGAAAATCCATATATAATAATTTTAATAGTAATTTTTATTTATCTTAAAGGAAAAACTATAATAATTCAACTTTTTTAGGTTTGATGATAACATAATATATCTTAAAACATGTTAAAAATATACTTATAATTAAACATTATACAAATATTTGTAGGTTATTGACATACAGATATATTTTTGCTACCATATAAGTAGAATTAAATTTAAAAATAATAATTGTATATTTTGGCTATTTGGGTTATTAGGTGCTCAAAATTGTATTTCATTAATTTTTTCACCAATATTGAACATAAAGGCTACTGTTATGATTAATTTTGCTATTAATATTTCAACAAATATGAAGCATTTAACTGCAAAAATCCTAATAGCCAAAATATATAATAAATTTCCTTAATTTATTAAACATATGATACATTCATTTTCATGTAAAAATTTTTATTCGTTTAAAGATTTAACTACAATTGATTTTACTGTTAACGAAAAAGCTCCTCAAAATGATGGCTATTTTAAAGCTGGCTCAGATATTCGTCTTTCTAAAATTGAAACTGTTATAGGACCAAATGCATCTGGTAAAACAAACTTGTTAAAAATCTTGCCATTTTTAAAATGGCTAATTGTTAATTCTTTTAATGCTCCTCCCAACTCTCCATTACCAATAAAACCTTTTTTGTTTGGTAATAATAAGAATGAGGCATCTGAATTATCTGTGGATTTTGAAATTGATGGTAATATTTATTGCTATAAATTCACATTAAATGAAAAGCAAATTCTTTCAGAAGAAATATACGTAAAAAATAAAACAACCGAAAAAGTAACCAGTAAAAAAGTTTTTTCACGAGTCTGGGATGAAAAAGGAAATAAGTATGAGTTAAACGATAAAATGTTTAATTTGCCAAAAGGCTATGAAAGCTTAATGCGTACTAATGCCAGTATAGTTAGTGTTGCTTCTCGTTTTGAACATAAGCAGAGTTTAGATTTTTTTAATTATTGGCAAAAAATAGAAACAAATGTAGTTGAAGCTGGCTGGATTGGTGATCATTTACTACCAAATACCAATCAACAACTTATTGATGCCTTTGATTTTTTTAGTGAAGAGAAAAATGCTCATATTAAAGCTGAAGCAGAAAAACTTTTATCACAATTTGACCTCGGTTTAGATTCTTTTGAAATTGAAAAAGAAAAGAAAGAGAATAAATTAAATATCAATGTAAGAGTAGCTCATACTTTTGGAAGTGAGAAAGAATATATTCCAATGCAATATGAGTCTTCCGGAACAAAACAGCTTTTCGTATTACTTAAAACAATACTATTAGTCTTGGCTAATGGAAGTGTTGCGATTTTAGATGAATTTGATGTTAATTTACATCCAGAAGTCGTCTTGGCTTTATTTGATCTGTTTATGCAACCTGAAACAAATCCTAATAACGCTCAATTACTATTCAGTAGCCATAGTCATCAGATTTTAAGCAAGCTAGATAAATATCAAATCATGTTAACGGAAAAGAATGAACAAGGTGAGAGTGAAGCTTGGCGACTTGATGATGTTACTGGTGTTCGTGCTGATGATAATTATTATTCAAAATACATTGCTGGTGCCTATGGTGCTGTCCCTAAACTATAATATATGTCTAGAACAAATCCATACAAAATAAAAAGGCGCCATGCAAATAAAACTTTGTTGATTTTTGGCGAAGGTATGAATGAGCAAATGTTTTTAAAGCACTTAAAAAAACTATATTGTTGTGATACTAACGTAGCTATTACCGTGAAAAAGGGCAGGGGCGGAAATTCGGCCAACATTGTAATCGATGCTAGTCGGGTGCCTGGAGGATTTGATAGAAGAGTTGTTGTTTTGGATAATGACAAACCAAAAGGTGAAATTGAAAAGGCAAGAAGTATTGCAAAAAGCAAAGGCATTGAATTGATAGAAAATACTCCCTGTCTTGAGCACTTACTTTTATCGATTTTGGACTCGAGTAAAGCAAGTGACAATTCTTCAAAATGCAAAAAAATATTTGAATCTGAATATATCAATAAACGACAAAGAAAAGAAGCTTATGAATATGATAATATTT
>JAIOTG010000056.1 GCA_021106995.1 bacterium | reverse complement strand
TATATTTTTGTAAAACTATTTTCATTATTCATTTTTTAATTCCAAATTCATTAAACTTATTAAAGCCACTATAATCCAAAAAATAATTGCTAAATCATTTTTAAAATATGGAACATCTACGAGACCATGAGTTAAAATAACAATTACAGCGCTCGCCAGGCCTAAAGATAAATATTTTTGTTGGTTATCTTTATTGGCTACAAGCTTATAGCCAATAGCTAAAAGCTTAAAAAATATCCAAGCAAAAAGCACCATTCCTAAAAATCCTAGCTCTGCCCAGAAATTTAAAAATATATTATGAGGATAAAGATAGGTTTCAACCGGTTGCCAGTATTTAGCCTTATATTTTTCATTAAAAAGAAGTAGTTTAGTCCTAAACAACGAATCTTTGTCTATGTTATAAAAAATTCCTTCCTGGTGATAGGGCTTAATTTTCTCTTGATAATTAGCTAGACCCAATCCTAAAAAAAATGTTTTTTTATTTTCGCTCAAAACTTCTTTTGTTTCCCTCCATTGCTGTTTTCTTATCTCGCCTGACAAATCTTTTAAACACACCTTATCAAAAACCCAAGTTCTTTGTATGGGTGAAAAAATTAAAAAAATTAAAACCAAACAAGTTAAAAAATAAAGAGTCCAACGCCAATATTTTCCCAGAAAAAAAACAAAAAATGCAAAACCAAAAATTAATGCGATAATCGCCCCCTCTGACCTGGCAAAATATATTGAAAGCAAAGACAATAATATAGTTGTCCCTAAAAAAATGATTTTTAAAAAATCAAATCTTTTAAAAAATGTCTTAGAAAAAGATTTAATAAGTTCCCAAAATTTTCCTAAAAATATCATTATCAAAGGTGCTAAATAAAGAGCTAGGGCGTTAGGATAAAGGAAAAAAGAAGTAACCCTTCTTGATTCTTTTAATTGCCAAAATTCATTAGTAATTCCCCAACCTGTAAATTTCTGGAGAATAGCATAAAGTGAAATAAAAAATGATGACAGGGCTAAGGCATATATTATTTTATCTCTATCTTTTTTCTCTTTAAAATTATTTAAAATTAAGATAAAAACCAAAATTGGTTCGAAAAAGCAAGCTTTCCATAAACCCAGGGCGCTATTGAAAAAATTAGCCACCCCGGCCGAAACAAAAGCTATAATAATTAATAAAATAATTTCTAAACCAAAAGGATATTTAATCCTCTTTTTTTTATTTTCAAAATATTTTTTAACATTATATTCCCCTTTTAAAAAACTGATAAAATTAGTCTCTTTAATAAACCAAACAAAAAAAGCAATCAAAATCATTGCTTCAAGTAAAGTGGAGGGAATTCCCAATAAACTAAAACGAAATAAATAGGCGGGAAGAAAAAAAATCAAAACCAAAATAGCCCAATTTAACTTTTTAAAAGCTAAAAGAGTGTAAAAAAAACAAAATAAAATTACAAACCAAATCATATTAATCTTTTATATAGTCATGAGCATATAAAGACCCAAAACAATCAGACAGGTTCCTAGAAGTTTTTGAATTAAAATTTTCCCTCTTAATTGCTCCTTAAGAACACCTGGAAACTTAGCAGAAAGAAATAAAATAATCAACAAAAGAAAAATATATTCTGTACCTTTTAAAGAATTTATCAGAGCCACATTACCTAGACTTATTGCCCAATTTAAAAGTATAAAAGCAATCGCTGCTGACAATCTAACAAATAAAAAAAACGGTAAATTCTTTACAGGTTGTGTATTTTTTTGACTCTCCTTTATACGTTTTCTCCACTTCGGAACAAATAAAATTAACAAAACCCCTATAAAATTTCCCAAACGAGACCAAACAAAACCCCCGATAAAAGGTTGTGTTGTATAAATGTATTTTATTAAAACATAATAAGAAGCAAAAAGAAAAGCAGCTATAGTAGAATTTATTATCAACCTTCTAGTCGGTCTATAATGAGCATGTATGCTTCCCAAAACATGTCCAAACACATTTTTAATCCTTTCTTTAACTTCCCTGAATATATAAAAACGAGTTTCCTTAACCGATATTAAAATTCCCCCAACAATTAAATTCACAAAAGCTAAAACTTGTCTTTCTCCAAGTGTTTGATTTAAAAAAATAAAAGAAAGAAAAAATGTAAAAATTGGAATCAAGGCTCCTACAATAGGCACCACTCTAGTAGCCTCACTTTGATGTAGTGCTTTATACCAAAAAACTAAAGTAATTAAGAATAAAAACCCTGCAAACAAGTCTAGCCCCAGTTCATGCAAACTAGGCACCCAAGGATCAAAAATTAGAATAAAAAAATTAAAAATACTCCAAATACCTACAAAAAAAGCATAAGTTATAGAGGAGTGAAACCTTTTTGATAATAAAAATTTATCAGCCGTATAAACTCCGGCGCTAATAAAATAAGACAATAATGCTAATGATAACCACATAATTTAATAAATTTTATTCTCACTGCAAACTTTTTTATAAAAATCAACACTTGGCCTTGCCTTTCTATTAAAAGTTTTTCTATCAACCTCGTAAAGGCCGAACTTAGGCCAATATCCTTCAGCCCATTCAAAATTATCAATTAATGACCAATAAAAATAACCTCTCACATCAACACCCTCCTGAATAGCCTTGTGAATATATTTTAAATGCTCTCTTATATATCTCTCTCTGTTTTTATCTCTAGCATCAGCAGTGCCGTTTTCTGTTATAAGTATCGGCTTCTTATATTTTTTATATTTTTTTAAAACTCGATAGATTCCCTCTGGATAAAACTCCCAACCCCTGTCATCAATTTCTTTATTTAAATTTTCTTTAAAAGGAGGGTGCCAAATAATTCTATCATGATGATAATAATTAACTCCTATATAGTCTAACTGTTTATTTATCCTATTTATAAATAATTCATTTCTAAAATAATGAGCTAATTTAGCAATTATAACTTCTATTAAATTCCATTTATGGGCCGGCTCAAAATATCCAGTGGTCATGGCAATGCTGACTTTTGCCTGAGGAAATTTTTTATGAATTATTTGATAAATATTTCTATGTATTTTTATATAGTTATTAAAAACCTTAAAAGAGCTAATAAAATCATTTTTTTTATTAGGGGGAAATTTACCGTCTATATAACCATGCCCTATAATCATTAGAGGCTCGTTTAAAGTTATCCAATAATCAACCAAATCTCCCAATTCATGAACTATTAATTTTACATAACTCTCAAAATACTTAACAATTTTTTTACTAGTCAATCCTCCTTCTTTTGAAACCCAAAGAGGTAATGGCCAATGCCAAAGAGTTAAAACAACTTTTATATTATTGTTTTTTAATTTTTTTAAAAAATCTCTATATCGCTCAATTACCTCCATATCAAACTTTCCTTCTTGAGGTTCAATGCGAGACCATTCAATCCCCATCCTGTAAGCTTTTAAATTTAAATCCGTGATACATTTTAAATCTTCATCAAAGCGATTATAAGAATCCATAGCCTTGCCACAAATATAATTATCCGGATCAAACATTTCTGGAAACATTTCTTGTTGCCATGGCTGCCAATAATTTTTTGCTCTCTGGGCTAATTTTTCAGCATTTTTCTTTTCCCACTCACTCCAATCGTTAACAAGACCTCCTTCAATCTGATAGGCAGAAGTAGAGGCTCCCCATAAAAAATCAGGGGGGAATTTAAATTCTTTTATATTATTCTTGTTATTCATAATCTTTTTTCTTGCCCCTATGTCTTCTTAAATCTTTTTGAACTAAAGATATTATAATATCTTTAATTTGATCTGGATGAGGAACTTCCTCAAAATGAAAATTTCTTTTAGTTCCGGCTGTTTGAACAAAAACACTGCCATACTTTAATACGGTAGGAAAAACTCCATTAATTTCAGTAGTAACGTCTTGAATTCTATAAAGTTTTTGCTCAGAAATTACTCTTGAAAAAAAACCTCTTTGCTCTATATTTATTACCCTCCTATTTGTTACTATCCAAAGATCTAAATAATAATCAATAAACGAAAAGAAGAAAAAAATCCAAATAAAAAGATAATATGCACTTCCGCTTAAAATCATTAAAGGATAAGAAATTTCTCCATATTGAAGTTCGGGGTATATAGAAAGAATCATCCATAAAACCAACATGGGCAAGATAACAAGTAAAACAAGAAAGGCCACTCTCTTAAATAAAACAAACAAGTCACGCCTTACGTGCCTAATAACCTTTTCTCCTGGAAGTTGGTTTGGCAATTTTCTTTTAGAAAACATTTTAATATTTTATTTAATAAGG
>JAIOTG010000071.1 GCA_021106995.1 bacterium | reverse complement strand
AGCCTGGAATATTCTTGACCCTACTTATAGCGGTTTTCAGGGGCCTAGTACTTATTTGGATAGCAAGGGCTCAGAGCTTAGATTTGATTATGAACATGCAATTTATAATGATCGAGAAAATAAAGTTATGGAAGTGGAATTTTCTCCCAATCCTTACCCTTCTGAATATGCTTATATGGGCTTGGAAGATCCGACTGATTTTGTATATAGAAATGATTACTTTTATATAACTGATCAGAAGAAGAATCAAATTATTAAATATGCCTTGGTAACATCTACTAGTGAAACCTTGGGCAATCCTGATTGGAATTGGAATCCAGAAGGGATAGCAGTGGATACTGATGAAATGCTTTATATTACTGATTCTGCCCAAGACAGGATCGTGAAAACCAAGATTGACGGAGAGGATTGGGAGGTGTCTTACGATGATGATTATTATGACTATTATACTCGTTTTTCAATAACCGGTGAGGAGAAGTTTTATTTTACCCCTAGCACTAGCCCTAATATTGCTACTAAAGTTGCTTTCCAGGAGAGTGGTCTTGGAAATTATTGGATGGAGTTAAAAAATAGTAGCGGAGAATTTTCTTATAATTCAAATACAGGAAAGTTGGGTAATACTGAAATTCACCCCGATGAACTTGAAAGGGCCTTTGGTGATAACAGTTTATCTTTTAATGGGAGTTCTTATTTAGAGCTATCTCAGAAGGATGGCTTAAAATTTAAGGATGATAATTTTTTGATAGATTTTTGGGTAAATTTTGATACTGTAAACAGAGATCAGATTATAATTGCTCAGCCAGATTGTTTTATAATAAAATATGATCATGTTAATGATTTGTTGTTATTTAAATTGGCTCTAGACGCTGATTTAGAAGAAGTAAAAGTAGGTGATATTGAGGTAACCGGACCCTGGAACCCTCAAAGAAATCGTTGGTACCATATAACTGCTCAAAGATCTGGCCAAAACCTTTCCCCTAAAAAAATAAGAATATTTATAGATGGAAATGAAGTAGGTAGTAGCGCAGAGAGCAGGAGTATGGTTTTTGAAGGTAAGAGTGATATTTATGTAGGGGGGGGATATTATGACTCTTATTATATTAAAGATGAGGTAGGGGAGTTTCTAGATGGAAATTTAGATGAACTTAGAATAGTTAAAGGCTTTGACGGTGCTGCCACTGATGATCCTAAACTTTTAGAGCCTTATTTTTTTAATAATCCTAAAGGGATAGAAGTGAGGGGTAATTATCTATATATAGCTGATACTGGTAATGATAGAATCGTTCGGATGAGAAAAGATTTTTCTGATTGGGATACTTTTGGAGTCCTTGGAAGTGGTGTTTATCAACTTAACGAACCTATGGATATAGAATATGATCCAATTTCAAGTAATTTTTATATTTCTGATAAAGGAAACGGTAGAGTTATAGGTTCTGATATGGTTGTTCTTTCAGATAAATTAATTAATGAAAATTTTTCTGGCGCATCCTGGAATCAGAAATTTAATTTTGACCCTAATAATTATTCTGACAATATGCCAATGGTTTATTCTGAACAATTTGACGAAGGGGCTGGCGGTATATTTAACGGTCAGATGAGATTTTATAATAGGGGTCCTCACAATATAGCTTTGGCTTTATTGGGTTATGAAATGACAACAGCTTTAAGTGATGATAAATATATGGCACTTGATATGGCTAATGATTTATATCTTCCTAGACCCAATGATTGCAGTAATTGCTATACTAGTGGTGGAAGTTTAAGGGCAATGTGTGACGATGGCGCAAGTGGTTGTATGGGGAATGTTTGCTGTAATTATTGCGGAGCCCATCCGGCTGATAGGTGCTGTGCTGCTTCTGAATCTTTTCCAGTTGTTGGCTTTAATTTAACTCCGTTTATTCAGTCTCGTTTATTTTCCGATAAGGTTATAACAGTTAATATGAAAGTTCAATATGCAGGAAATTTAAGTGTTAGCTTGACTAAAAGGCCTGGTTCTACCAGAATAGACAATGAGGAAAGTAGAAGTTATAACACAACTCAAATTATTTCTTCTGGGGATGACTCTGTTTGGCGGGATGAGGCTGTAAGTTTTCATTTTCCCTCTCGTGTGAGCGTTGATGATCCCAATGATCTTTATTTAACTTTTAATACCTGTGGAACTCTTAATTTTAATTTTTTAGAGGTAAAAATTAATAGGAAAATAGAACTTGGAGGATTGACGGTTGATGATGGAAATTTTTATGTTACAGATACTTATAATGGCTATGTCTTTACTGATGCTCCTGGAGGCGGAATTTATGGTGGTAAAAATCCTCCAGAAAATTATATTCCAGGTGATGATGCTCATAAGATACGTTTTGTTTACCCTCTTGATATAGAACCAGCTGGAGGCGGTCGTTTTTATGTTTTGGATGGAGTTAGTGATAGAGATATGTTGATAGAGGCAGGAGGGCAAAAAATGGCTCATTTCTATGGAACTAAGCAGATGGATGATTATTCTGTAGAGTTTGAAGAAGGAGGGTTAAAATTTCAAGATGATCTTCATGTCCAGGGAGTTAATGATAAGTTTCAATTATATAAAGATATGGATACTGGTTCCCTTGAACCTCATAAAACTCACAAAGTCTGGGTTTCTTATGGGCTGGGCCCAGCTCTTTCTCATTGTGAAGTTCAAGAAAATGAATCAGAAACTTTCAATTTATCAGGTCTAGTAAACAATAATAATTATAATTATTGCGGCTTTCCTCATACTTTTAAAACTAACAATGATGGAGGTGATAGATGTCATCACGATGTTTCTATTAGTACGAATCCGCAATTTGTGGAGCTTGATGGTTTTTATTATAATCCCTCTAACTCGGTCACCGTAGATTGTAGGCAGATAGCTGAAGATCGTAGTCCTATTGGCACCGGAAGTCCATATCCAGTTCCTCCTTCTGAATGTATTCTTGGTCCAACAGGAGGTGGTTTGTGGGATTGGTACAACGAATACCCATATTGTACTTATTGGGTGCCTGAATTTGAAAGAGAAAGGGTGTGTGTTGATTGGTGGCCTCAGTGTTATCCTCCAGGTGTGGGGCAGGCTGGTTGTACAAGCGTTTCTTGTAATGACGGTAGCTATTCAGTTGGAACTTGTAATAGCGGGAGTGCTGACGATGGTGATTGTAGTGGAGATCAGGGGTCTTGTTCAACTTCAGGAACCTGTAATGCCAATCTTGTGAATCTTGGAGGTGCTGGAAATCCTCGTGATTGTATTCCTGTGCCTAATGAAACTTCTTGTAATCCAGAAGGAGCCACTATTGATCTTTATCAATGTCAATTTATAAATAATTGTAGTGTTGCCACTAGTACTTGTTGGTCCACTACAGCGTCACCTGCTGGTCCAGCTTCTTGTTCTTCGGCATCTTGTCCTGGTTCTTGGTATTTTGTAGAAGCTGATGATTGTTGTAAAGAATGGTCTTGGAATTGCGATACTCATTGTTCACCCGTTCAGAGTGATTGTTATGAGGGGCACGCTGTTAGAACTCGTCAAGACTGGAAGACCGCTCTTATAACCGTTGAAGAGGCAGATATGAATACGGGAACGATCGCAACTCCAAATCTAAATTATTGTACAGCCCTTTCTGGTTCAGGAACAAATTTTTATATAGAATTTTTTCACGAGAGGAGACCCCCTCCTTATAGTATGGAGATGATAATAAAAGATTCCTGGAATGATGATGACATGTTTAGATTGGGCTTGATTGATATTGACGAAGACGGTGAATTTGAATGTCATCACAGGTATTTAAGTGATTACAAGTCAGACATTATGGATGCTGGTAAATTACTTGGCGGAACTCGTGGTTATGAAACTTTTGAGGATTATTTGAATTCTCTTGACGGGCCAGATGTGGTTATAACTAAAGTGGAACTTTTTTTGACTGAATAAGATGTTATTGATCAATTTAAACTTTAAATTATGTCAAATATATTTTCTCGAACTAGGGAATTGTGCCGGCTTTATAATATAAAGCCACAGCGTTCTCTGGGGCAAAATTTTTTAATAAACAAAGATGTTTATGAGGAAGTAATTAAAGAGGCTGAACTTAAAAAAGAAGACCTGGTCCTAGAAGTGGGGCCAGGTCTTGGTTTTTTGACTGCACGTCTTGCTGAGAAGAGTCAGAAAGTCATAGCGGTTGATCTAGATAAAAGTATTACAGATGTTTTAAAAATAGCTCTTTTAAGTCAAGATATAAAAAATGTTCAAATTGTCAATGAAAATATTCTTGACTTTGATTCTGCTGATTATTTTAAAGAGATAGAAAATAATTATAAAATAGTGGCCAATTTACCCTATGGTATTACTTCTAGGTTTTTAAGAAAATTTTTAAGCCATCCTAAAAAACCTGGTTTAATGGTTCTGCTTTTGCAAAAAGAGGTGGCTGAAAGGATTGTGGCTAAGCCTGGTAAAATGAGCATTTTAGGAGCTTCAGTACAGTATTATAGCGAGCCCGAATTTGTAAAGGTGGTTAAAAACGATAATTTTTGGCCTAGTCCAAAAGTGGATAGTGCTATCATAAAATTAAAGATAAAGAAATTTTTTATTTTCAAGGAAGAGGAAGAAGAAAATTTGTTTTTTAGATTGCTTAAATTTGGTTTTAGTTCTAAGAGAAAGATGCTTAAAAATAATTTATCCAACGCCCTAAAAATATCCTCGTTGGAAGTTGAAAAAACACTTATAGAAAATGATTTAGACCCTAAAGTCAGGGCTCAGAATTTGAGCCTAGGTGATTGGAAAAAGCTATTTGGAGCTTTTAAAAAAAATATGTTATAATAATAAATATAGTGGATAAGTTTTTAATGTGTAAAATGAGATATATAATTTTGAAATAAGATAAGTCAATATGGAGGATGAGAATCTGGATGATTTAGAACAACCTCAAAAATCTAGCCTAGGCCTGAAGCAGAAAATAGCAATACCTGTTTTAGGGATTTTTGCGTTAGTCTTAGTTTTTTTATGGGCTTCAGATTTAAATTCAACCATTAAAAATTCTCTAAATTTAGATAATGAGAATTCTGGGCAAGAGGCTTTAAATAATATAGGGAATACTTGTCTTAATGGTAACTGTGGAGAAGTTGAGAGGACGAATATTGATAGTGATAATGACGGTCTTTTTGATTGGGAAGAAACAGAAAAATACGGAACTTCTCCTTACTTAGAAGATACAGACGGAGATGGTTATACTGACAAAGAGGAAGTGGACTCAAATTATGATCCTAATTGTCCTAGAGGAAAGGATTGTTATATTAAGGAAGAAATTGAAGAAGAGGCTAAGGGTCAAAATGATAATACAGGAGAAAAGTATAGCTCCGAATTTCTTTCTTCTGGTTTGAGTGCGGAGTTAAATCCAGGTAGTTTAAGCGCAGGTGATAACAATAATAATATGGGAGGAGTTGTAAGCGGAGATTCTACCCCTGATGAATTAAGAGAGATGCTTAAGCAGGCGGGAATAGATGAAAATATGTTGAATGCTGTAAGTGATGATGAGTTAATGCAGGCCTATAGGGAAACTTTAAATCAGAATAATTAACTTATTTAATTTATTAGTTTAAAATTTGATTTTTAATTATTTACTATGTCTAAATTAAACAAAAGAAACAGAATAATTTCTAAAATCTCTTTATTTTTAGCTACTTTCTGTTTAGTTTTTATTTCTAGTTTTGGACTTTTTATAAAACCTACCAAGGCAATAGGAATAAGTATTTTAGATGTTCCTGATATGGCCGCTGATGCAGCGCAACAGATGTGGGCAAGTTTTAGTTGGGCCATGGATTGGTTCTTAAGATATGGGAAAAGTGAAGTTTTTAATGCGGCCATGGCAGTAGCTTTGAATACAATAGCTTATGATGCAGCTACTTATATAGGTAGTGGTGGTGAGGGTGGTAAGGCTTTCTGGCGTAAAGAGAATTTGGGTGATTACATGAAAAATATTGGTGATAATGCGGCTGGTGTCTTTATAGAAGGACTTGCTAAAGATGCTTGGGGAGAGGAATGGGATATATGCGAGCCTGACTTTGATTTTAAAATGAAAATTGGGCTTGGTTTAGTTGATCAAGAAAGACCTACGCCTAATTGTAGTTTTACTACAATGAAGAAGAATTGGAGTGAAGAACTTAAGAGCGAGAATTTTTTAACTGATTTTTCTAATATTTTTTATACCAATGATTTTCCTGGATATAAAATCATAAAAATTACTTCTGAACTTAATAGAAAAAAAATAGAAGAAAAGAATGTAGGCATGGCGACAGATGCCGTGAACAATACCTGGCAAACTGGTTCAGGTCCTTCTGATGAGAATAAACAACCCCCTGGATCCTTTGCGGATAGTTTATATGGAGCTTTAGGGATGTCTAGAGATGCAATAGTGAAGGGGCCGACAGAGGAGCCGATAGTTGATGCTTTACATCTTTTCGTTAATCAATTAGCTTACACACTATTTCAGAGATTGATCGGTAATTTGGGGAGCAGTATTCCTTACTCTTCTAGTCCTTATAATGGTAATTATGGTGGTAATTATGGTGGTTTAAATGATTATGAGTCTGATCCAGGTGGAGTTTCTCCTAATAAAGAAAATATAGAAAGAAGGGTTGTGGAAATAATGTCTCCTGATTTTAGTGTAAAAGGGGATTATAATGTCTTGATTGAATTGACAATATGCCCAGATCCTCAGAACGCTGAGGTTAATCACTGTGTCATAGGTAATACTTTTAGACAGGCCATGGAAGAAAAAATGACAGTGATAGAGGCAATGGAAGGGAATTATATAAATGGTGATGGTGTATTTGGTTACAAGGCTGATGGTCTTGAGCCAGATTATAAAGAGGCCTTTCCTCATCGTTCTATTTTAATATTAAAAAAATACAGGATAATCCCGGTTGGTTGGGATATAGCCGCTCAATATATAAAAGACGAACTTGACGGTAATTCAGTGAGCCTTAAGGATTTAATAGGTTGTTATGAAGATGGTGATGAATGGGAAACTAGTCTGTTTCCTAATACTTGGTGTAAAGGCTTGGTGGATCCAAGGTGGGTTTTAAAGGCTCCTATTAATTTTTGTAAAAGAGAAGGTTATGGACCTAATTTTTTACTAGAGGATGTTTATGGTAAGGATGGAAATAGCGAAATAAAAGTAAAAAGAAAAGAATACTGCGCCGATGAGCAAACTTGTATTCAGGAAACTGATGATGGTAAATGTGAATATTATGGGTATTGTATAGAGGATTATAGAAAATGGGATTTTAATGCAGAGTCCTGTGACCCTATTTTTAATACTTGTCAAACCTTTAAATCTTCACAAGGTAAAAAAATATCGTATTTAAAAAATACCCTTAATTACGATGGTTGTAATGCTAATAGTGCTGGTTGTGCTATGTTTATGTCTGCCCAGGGTAGTCCAGGTATAAATAATATAGCCTCGGGTACGATTGATTGGGCAGCAGCAGCTTCTTCTATGTATTTTAATCGTAATGTAGAGGATTGTGATGAAGATAAAGAGGGTTGTCATCAGTTTATTAGAATGGGTGATAAAACAGGATCTAATTTTATATATGATTCTAGTTTTGAAGAAGGAAATACTCTTTTTGGAGGTACTTTAGCTGAAGGAGAGGGTTATGTGGGGTCAAATGCTTTGCAAGTAAATGGTAATCCTTCTGAGAGTATAGGGGTTGCTCCTGGGAGTTATCAAATAGGGGGGCAGACTTATTCATTGTCTCTTTTTGCAAAATGTCCGAACGGGGGAGAGTTTCGTATTAATGGACAGGCTTCTAGCACAGAGATATATAGTGCAGATTCTTGGGGTAGATATGGGACAACCTACGGCTTTCCTTCTAGCGTAGGTGCTAATGCCGTAAATATAGTTCTAGATGTTTCTGGGACATGTTTAATTGATGGCATAAAACTTGAAAAGGGTAGAGAAATTAGTGACTATTCTGATTATGGAGAAGATAGTACAATTTATCAAAAATTGTTGCCAGAATATTTAGAAGATGATTGTTATGAATCAGCCACTGATTATAGATTTATGACCAATGCCCCTGAACAGTGTTTTAACTATGGACGCAAGTGTAATGCTGATGAAGTTGGATGTAAGTTGTATGATGAGGAAGGTAGTAATTTTTCAGTTCCAGCTCAAGTTACAGCTCAGGATTATTGCCCCGATGAATGTGTTGGTTTTGATACTTATATTAAAGACGAGACTTATTTTTCTGATAGGAGGACTGAGTATTTAATTCCAGAAACAGGTGCTGGTTGTAGCGTTGAATTTGCTGGTTGTGATGAATTTACCAATCTTGATACCCTGGAAGAGGGGGGAGAGGTTCGTGAGTACTATGTAGAGTTAAGGCAATGTGTT
>JAIOTG010000073.1 GCA_021106995.1 bacterium | reverse complement strand
TGATGTGGCTAGCCCTAATACTGATTTTAATTTAGCTAAATATTATAAAAAAGGGAAGAGGGCCTTAAATTTAATTTTAAATAAAGGTAAATTGCCAATAATTGCTGGGGGAAGTGGTTTATATGCACAAGCCTTGGTTGATGGTTATAATCTAAGCAAATCTTCTCCTGATTTAAAATTAAGAAAAAAGTTAAATAATTTATCTATTGAAGAATTGTATAAAAAATTAGTACAGCTTGATTTTGAGGTTGCAAAAAAATTAAATAACAGTGATAGAAATAATCCTAGAAGATTAATTCGTTATATAGAGATTTTGAGGTCAGGAGAAAAGATTTTTAGAGGCGGTAAAAAGAGTAATGACAGAGATTTTTTAGTAATTTGTCTTTGTCCTGAGTTGGAAGATATTAAAAAAAGAATATATAAGAGATTACTCGAGAGACTAGAAAAAGAAGATATGATTGGGGAAGTAATAAATTTGCATTCTAACAGAAGAGTTGCCTGGAAAAGGCTTAAGAGCTTTGGTTTGGAATATAAATATATAAGCGAGTATCTATTGGGGGAGTTGAATTATGATGATATGGTTGATGAGATTTATAGTGAAAGTTTTAAGTTCTCTAAAAGGCAAATTACTTGGTTTAGGAGATGGGAAAGACAGGGTAGAAAAATACATTGGCTTCAAAATAAAAATGAAATTTTAAAATTAGTAAAAAATTTTTTAAATGATTAAGCCTGCTTATTTAAAGCAGGCCGTTTTTTTTGGATTTAGCTTAATTGGGATTAAGCCGCTTCCAATCTCTTGTTTTTTTCTTCGCATGTTCTGCATAAACACTCGGGAAGAATTTTTATTTCTTCTGTTGAAATTGTCACTGATGATTGCTGGAGCTTGTAATATCCATAATTTTTTTCCACTCCATCTTTTACAATGAAAGAAGTACCTACAATTGAACCGCAGTTTGGACATTTTCCTGTGATTTCTACAAAACAGTCATTTTTTCCATTTTTTACTAATCTTTTTTTCTTCATTTTCCCCTCCTTTTTTGGTTGTAAAAAAAATCCGCTCATTTGAGCGGATTTTAAAAATATAAATCAAAAAAATAAGGCCCTTTCGCCTTTGAGAGATGCACCTTTATTTTTTTTCTTAATTTATTTACCATATTGTTTTTATTATAACAATACAAACAATATAGTCAAGAGTTTTAATCCAATAATTTTTTTATAATTTCAGATACTTTTTGAGGATTAGCCTTGCCTTTTGTTGCTGCCATTGTTTGGCCTACAAAATATTGCAGTACGGTAGTTTTGCCTTCCTTGTATTGTTCTACTTGATCCTTGTTTTTATCTAATACTTCCTTTATTGCACTTTCTAACTCTTTTTTATTATCCATTTGTTCTAAACCTTCTTCTTGCATTATATCAGTAGGGTCCCCGCCCTTTTTATACATTATTTCTAATATTTTTTGACCAGCGCTAGAGTTGATTTTATTTTCATAAACCAGGCATATAAGTTCGGCAAAATTTTCAGGAGTAATTTTTATATCTGCTATTTTCATGCTTTCTTTTTTGAGGTGTTTAAAAAGTTCTCCCACCAGCCAGTTTGAAGCTGATTTAGCCAGTTTCTTTTTTTGTCTTTCCCAACTGTCTCCTCCGGCGTCTATCCAGGCCCTGAGCTCTGATATCACTTTTTCGGTATAGTCTGCCATTCCCTTGTCAGAAATTAACAATTCGGCAGTTTTACTATCAAAATCATATTGACTTACAAACCTATCTTTTTTATCAGAAGGCAGTTCAATTAATTTTGTTTTTATTTCTTCAACCCAGCCACTGTCTATGTTTATTGGTGGTATATCAGGTTCTGGAAAATAACGATAATCATCGGCTGTTTCTTTAGTTCTTTGACTAACTGTTTTTCCTTTATTTTCATTCCAGCCCCTAGTTTCTTGCGTTAGCCCTTCTCTATTTTTTAGCGCTTTTTTTTGTCTCTCTATTTCGTAATTAATAGCTTTTTCCACAGCTTTAAAAGAATTAATATTTTTTAACTCTACTTTTGGATTTAATTGGTATTCACCGACAGGTTTAATTTCACAATTCCCTTCATATATCCATTTGTTTTTTTCTTGAATACTAATGTTGGCTTCACATCTCATTTGGCCTTTTTCCATATCCGCATCACTAACATCAAGATATCTAAGTACTTGTTGGTATCTTTGGCAGAATTTTTTAGCCGTTTCAGCGTCTTTTATGGTTGGTTCTGTTACCATTTCAACCAAGGGGGTTCCGGATCTGTTGTAATCGATTAGTGAATAATTTTTTCCTTCTGGATGTCTTGATTTACCCGTGTCTTCTTCTAGATGGATTCTGGTAATTGCTATATTTTTTCCGTTTATTTTTAGATATCCGTCGTGGATGAAAGGAAGTTCATATTGAGATATTTGATAACCCTTGGGAAGATCGGGATAGAAGTAATTTTTTCTATCAAATTTAGATAACTGGTTTACTTTTCCATTTAAGCTTAAACCTAAAAGAATAGTCCATTCTATTGCTTGTTTATTAGGGCAAGGAAGTGCTCCGGGTTGTCCTAGGCAGACTGGGCAAACTGTAGTATTCGGCTTCTTATTTTCCGCATCATTATCGCAACGACAAAACATTTTTGATTTTGTTTTAAGTTCAGCGTGTATTTCTAGACCTATTATAATATCGTATTCCATATTTTTATTAAGTTAAATTTTAGACATCATTTCGTCTACTTGTTTTTCTAATTCCTTTTCAGAGCCGTTATTAGTAATTTTAAAATCGGCTTTTTTACCTAAAGTTTTTATATATTTTTCTGTTGCAGACGCCTCCTTGTTTAAAAAGGTTTGATAGCTTTGTTTTGATTCCTCTGCTTTTTCGCCTCTTTTTTTACTTCTTTCATATCTAATTTTAGGGTCAGCGGTAACATATATTAATTTAAAATTTTTACCATATTTGTCTCTAAAAGGTTTGTCATCTCCCTTCATTCTTATTCCGTCAATA
>JAIOTG010000051.1 GCA_021106995.1 bacterium | reverse complement strand
GAAAGGTAACAATGTCGTTGACTATTAACAAATTATATACTATTTATATTTTTTAAAATAAAAGTCCACAACAGTGTAGACTTTTACTATCACTTTAATAAAAATAACCTTAACGAAAGTCCACAATAGTGTAGACTTTTAATAAAAATGGCTGATAAAAATACAGAAAAAAGTGTTGATTACCAAAAAAAGGATGAACTAGATAATATAAACAACCCTATTTGGCTTTCTGCCTCTCAAGGGGCACTTTTATTAGGCGTAAGAAAAAAAACTATTAAAAGAGCTATTAAATCTGGTAAGATAAAATACAAAATAGAAAATAGAAAATATCTAATAAATCTCACCTCCTTATTAAGACTGGCCCACGAAAACAAAAGACTGGAAAATAAATTTTATCAAGAGGGACTGGGCCAATATTTAAAGGATAAACTTAAGATGTAAAAAAAACTCCTCCTTATAATAAGGAAGAGTTTTTTAACTATCTTAAAGTCCTGATAATGAATTTATAATACTGCGTCTTTAGCTGATTTAGAAAGTCTGAATTTTACAACTGTCTTAGCTGGAATATCAATTTCTTCTCCAGTTGCAGGATTTCTTCCTTTTCTTGCTTTTCTATGAGCCTTTACTAGCTTACCAAATCCTGGTAAAACAAACTCTCCATTTCCTTTTACTTCCTCATAAGCCATTGAAGTTAATTCATCAAAAAAGGTAGTTACTTCTTTTTTGCTTAAGCCAGTTTTTTCAGCTAAAGCGCTAACCATTTGAGCCTTGGTCATTTTTGCCATAATTTTTTTTAAACCCCCATCTTTATCAATAGGAATCAATTAATTATTAATTATTTACTTATCAACATTATACATTAAAGTTTAAAAAAATACAATGATAATAGGCTTTTATCAAAAAGCATAAAAATATAAAATGTTATTTAAAATAAAATCCGGTTAATTGATAAATATAAGGAAATGAATTAACATACTTATATAAAAATAAATTAAAAAATATGCGAGTTCCAATAAGAAAACCTGGAAAATATACTCATCTAAAAACTGATCCGAACATAACAGAAGATAAATATATAAGACTAAAGAATGAGTTAAAAAACTTAAAAGAAATTAAAAGGCCCCCTGCTATACGCGAAGTAAAACGCCTAGCTCTTTTAGGCGACTTCTCTGAGAACGCTGCTTACCAAATTGCCAAGGGCAAACTCAGGGGTATAAATGGTAGAATTTTAAAAATAGAGGATAGACTGATAAGAGCAGAAATTATTAAAAAACCCAAAGGTAATAAATTTGTTCAGCTAGGTCATTTCGTAACTATAGAAAAATCGGGTCAAGAAAAAACCTACCAGATACTAGGGTCCTCCGAAACCAAGCCAGGCTCAGGAACCATATCCCATCTATCTCCCCTTGGAAAATCACTCATGGGTAAATCAATTGGGGATATTGCAGAAATAAAACTGCCAGAAAAATCTGTAAAATATAAAATAATAAAAATTGAATAAAAAAAATATATATCTCAGCTTAAAATCAAAATTTTAAAATAATAAAATACCCCCGCATTATTAACACGGGGGATTTTTAAAATTTGTTATTTAAAAAAATTAATGAACTATTTCCAAAAGGATGAAAAATCTATATTTTGTGAGTATGGTGGTTGACCAAACATTTTTACCCACTCAGCCCCTTTGCCAAGCTCAACATTAATAGGAATCCCTGTGGCGCACAAAGGACATTGTCCTGTACGAACATCATACTGCTCAAGTGTGGGATTCATTAAAGGATAAAAACTATCAATACCAAGAGTTTCTGCGGTCTGATCACTCCGATTCACAAAACACAAGAAAGTACTTACTTTTGCACTTGCTTGTTTAATAAATACATTTTTGACTTCACGGCCAGTTGTGCCGTTATTTACGATATCTTCAATCCCTATAAACACTTTTCCTAAATAATTTTTAATAAGTTTATCGGGGAGATAATGAACTTTTCGTCCATTTTTATCTTTTAGTTCTGTTCTAGCCGGAAAAAATTTAATTTTTGGAAAGTGTCCCTCTAAAAAACCGGCAACTGTTAAAGCAAAAGGGATTGCTCCGTAAGCTGGACCAATAACACCAATTTCTTTCGCGTTCCCAAACTGCAATCCCTGTCTCACTGCGTTGTTGACCATTTTTTTTATCAACTCGATTAAATTTAATGCGCCCAAGAAAGAAAAAACTTCTTTATTAATATAAAGATTACCGTGCATGAACCCAGCCTTAAAAACAAAATGATCTTCAACCACAGCCTTAAACCGACGTAAATCTTCCATTCCTTCCATAATCATTTCTCCAATAATAGTCTATTTATTCCATGGCAAAAATCCGATTCTTTTTTCAACCGCGGCATTGAGTTTATCTCGGCAATCTTTCGCCACATCTGCGGATGCCCCAGTAAAACCTCTTGGATCAAAATCTTCGGGCAAACCGAGTTTTTTCCGTACTACCGGATGCCAGGCAAAACTAACTGCGCGAGAATTATTGGGAAGAATCCCAAATCCATCATCGTTAATTCCCGCCACGGCCTCATCTGGACCAGCGCCTTGAAATCCAAATCCGGGTTTTAATTTAAACCCATAAGGTATAAGTTTTCTCATAATTTCAGCATCGTCCGATCCCTGTGTAGCACCAAGCACAATACCAACCGAAGAATAACCACTTTTACCCTTCAGTGGTTCGCCCATTTTGCTAACAGCCTTAGCTAAAACTTGCCAGGCAGGCAAACCAGGCTCCTTGTCAATCATATCCTGTAAGAAAGAATTGGGTTTAAAAGAGGTTCTGGTTACAACGAAAAAACCTTTACCATTCTCACTTGCCACACGTAGAAACGAGTCAAAATTTGGATCGCAAATCCATGGGGTTACCGTTATTGCACCGACATTATACGGAGATGGCAGCTGAATAAGCTCCCCTTTTTTCCCGATAACATCAACAAATCCCATATGACCATCAGCATAAGCATCGGCTGTATCACCACCATCTTCACGCTTCGCATCCTCGGTTGTTAAGGAAAGCAAATCCATAGAATCAAGGTAAGCGAGTGTTTCCTCAAAAGCTCTCACTCCGTGATGTCCATACTTCTCATAAAACGCCATCTGCGGTTTATAAGCCAGTGCAAACGGATAGGTGGCATTAATAATGGCTATATTAAAAATAATGAAAGCCTCTGCAACCGCTCGATAACCAGGCCCATATTCTTTCACGGCCCACCTTCTGATATGGGGAGGAATATATCTAAGCTGAGGATCAAGCCCCACACAAAGATATGACTTTTTTTTAATAATTTCTTCAATCAAATCATCCGCAAAATGCATAACCAGTTCTCCTTTTCTATTTTTAGTCAAAACAAACTGAGATTTAATTTAAAAATTATACGTTTTTACCTCCTTTCTCCATATTATATACCAATAAAAAAACCAATTTTCCTAAAATTAATTTCAATGTTCAATATAAAAACAAATCCTTCTTAAACCTCCTAAGATTTGCCAATCTTGTATGATAACTTTACTAAAAAACAAAAAAAAGTCAACTGAAATAATGACTTTAAATTATTTCAAAAGTTTAATATCGTTCATAATAAACTGTTATATTCTTGTAATATCTTTTTCATATTTTTATTTATCATAAAACTTATTTTAAAATATTATTTAGCATTAACCCATGTTCCCATAGGATTCATATCACAAGCCGGCTTTGCCGATTTTACAGTGTCACTAGAAATCGGAGAACCGCCATATGAATACATCCAAATTATCATATCATTAAAGCCACCTTTACCAACATTACAACCACCAATACTACCGGTTTTGCATGAATCAAATGAAAATGTTCCAGAATAACTACAGCTATATTTCATTTGCGTCTCAGTCCAAAATGATCCTATATAATCAATACAAGTTGATGTTTTTGCTATCATATCGCAACTCCCCCCTCGGCGTTCCTCTTTTAGCTTATCATCCACAAGATCCTCTTCTACTTTCTTTTCAAAATCTCTTATTACATCTTTCATAAAATGATCCTCTATTTTATCATCAAGCTCATCAAGATCCTTTTCTAATTGTACCTCAAAATCATCTAAATTACTTTGCATATCCTGATCATCAATCTTGGTATCTAAATCATCAAAATCTTTTTCTATCTGCTCTTTAAAATCATCTAAAGCATCTCTCATATTATCTTCATTTATTTTTCCATCAAACTCATTAATATCTTCCTGAACTTGCTCCTCAAAATCATCCAAGGCATCTTTCATATCCTGAGATTCTATTTCCTCATCAAACTCATTAATATCTTCCTGAACTTGCTCCTCAAAATCATCCAAAATATCACCAATATCTTCACCGCCAAATTCTTCATCCAACTGATCATTGACCATAGATGAATCATCTCCACCATCAGATGGGCCAAATAAAGACTTAGTAGAAGAACAACCTGTTATAAAAATAAGGATAACTACGAATAAAAATAGTTTTTTCGTCCAATAAATGCTCGTTAAATTATACATACTGTTTCTAGGTTAATTAATTAATTAATTATTTAATTATTTAATCAAAAACAAACTTCAATTCAATAATTAAAACACAACTAAACTATAAAAACTATGCTCCAAATATAAATTTTTTATTCTTTATTGAAAATATATGCAAATACCCTAATTTTTGCCAATTTTCCGCCTCAATAATTACTTTATTCATAATCCTGACCGCCTCTACTGGATTTTTACCAACTGCAGTTTCCTCAGACAACATAACGGCATCACCCCCCTCTAGCACTGCATTTGCCACATCTGAAACTTCAGCACGAGTTGGTTCTTTATTTAAAACTATAGATAATAACATTTCAGTTGCAACAATAACTATTTTCCCAGATTTATTACAGGCTAAAACTATTTCCTTCTGCACGAATGGAACTTGCTCGATTGGTATTGATTTGCCCAAATCTCCACGAGCTATCATCAAGGAGTCGGTTTCATTTATAATTCTAGCGAAATTACTTAGAGATTCCTTGGTCTCTATTTTAGCAATAACATTTGTAGTTAATTTATTTTTTTTACAAAATTTTTTAAATCTCGTTATATTAGACACTTTCTTAACATGAGAAAGAGCGACATAATCCGGTTCTTTCTCAAGCACCAAACCGTTGCCTTTTAAAAAAAATGGGCGTGGTAAATCTATTAAGACCTGTACTATTTGCCCTAACTTTTGCGCCTCTTTTCTAACTACATCTATATTTCGACTGTGGCCAGCCGGTGTATCATACTTTAAGTTAAAACGAAAAATATTTACTCCAGATTTTATTAATTGATTTATAATAACCGCTTTTTTTGAAGCAGGACCAACTGTCGCAATTATTTTGGTTTTTCGATTATTTTTCATTTGAGTTTTTTGAATATTCGTTTTGTATATTGTTGCCGACAAATCTTTTTCCAAGAGGAAAATATACCTTGGACACATATTCATTCATCATTCTATAGGTATTAAAATATGATCCATTTAAAGCAATGGCATTTTTCATTACTCTGATATAACTTGTACGATCTTGATAATACAGTGGTAAAATCACTTTAGATAATTTATTATACAAATCCGTAACTTCTGAATTCCATGTGGCTTTATCGTCTAGCTTAGCTTTGTTTAAATTTGTCCCGATCGACCACCCCGTCACGCCCTCAACCCATCCTTCTGGCCACCAGCCATCCAAAACACTTAAATGAGGAATTGCATTAAAAGCCGCTTTCATTCCGCTCGTACCTGAGGCCTCATGTTTTTGAAGTGGTGTATTGAGCCACGCATCAACTCCCCCTACTAATTTGATAGCCATTTTCATATTATAATCCTCCAAAAAAACAATAGATATTTTTCTTTTATGTTTTTGAATTTTCTGAAAAACTTCCTTAATCAAATCGGCTCCTTGCTTATCACGCGGATGGGATTTGCCAGTAAATATAATCTGCAAACGGCCTACAGAAAAAATCATCTTTTCGAGCTTTTCAAGATTATCCAGTATAAGGGTGGGGCGTTTATAGGACGTGAAACGACGAGCATAACCAAGAGTAAAAACATCCTCAGAAAATTTATTTGATGAAATTGTATTAACATATTTAATCAATTTCTTTTTAGACTTCATGTGAGTTTTCCATATTTTGTTACCAGGGATATCTAAGACTCTTCTAAGAAAACTTGGATCCTGTCGCCATTCTGGTATATATTTATCATAAAGTTTTTTAAACTCGGGATGCGTCCACTCTAAATGATATGCACCGTTTGTTACCGGTATCACATCATATTCCGGAAACATTTTTTCTGTAACTTTTTCGTGAGTCAAGGCTACACCATTAACTGCGCCAGAAAAATAAAGCGATAAGCGGGTCATACAAAGCTTACCACCTTTTAAAGTTTCTTTAGGAATTAATTTGAGCAAATCTTTGGGAAGTGCTTTTTTTACATCTGTCATCATAAAACGATCATGACCGGCCGGAATAGGCGTATGCGTAGTAAACGCCAACTTAGAATTTATATACTCCAAAACCTTTTCTTGTGTATTAAAGCAATTCCTTAATTGTTGGTATAGAGATAAACCAACAAATGAAGCATGTCCTTCATTTAAATGATAAACCCGCACTTTTTCAGAATTATATTTTAATTTTTCAAGAAGTATTAAGCCGCCTGAACCAAGAATCTGCTCCTGACAAATTCGATACTGTGCGTCTCCTCCGTATAAATAACTTGTTAATATGCGGTCATACTTATTATTTTGAGGAACATTTGAATCTAAAAAATAAACCAAAACCTTGTCACCAAATTGACCGGTAATTTCATACTGCCAAACTGCACAAACAACAAAGCGATCTTTAAAGGGAATCTTAATTGTAAAAGAAAGCTTGCTTAAATAATTTTCTTTTCCCCATGTTTCAGGGAAATATATCTGACTTCCCTCTGAATCAAATTCCTGTTCTACATAACCATGTTCATGTAAAAGTGTTATTCCTAAAGCTGTATATCCAAAATCAGCAAATGTTTTCAGTGTATCGCCTGCCAACACTCCAAGCCCACCGCTATAAGTAGCCATGTCTGATTCAATAGCCACTTCCATTGAAAAATATGCAACGTCTAATAAATTATCTCTATTTTTTTTCATAACTTTATTTTTTTAGATTACTCAAAAAATAATTAATATAAACATTTTCTAAATACGTGCGATAGTAAATTTCTTTCCAGTCTCATAAACTACTATACTTAATATTGCATAACCAAATAAAATAAACCATTCTTTCGCTCCCAATGGCACGGTATGTAATATATAATTAAAAAATGGAACATACACCGCTATTAACAACATAACTAATCCAGAAACAACGGTAAGTAATAACAATTTATTGGAAAATGGATTTATGTTAAAAACTGAGACACTAAAGCCTCGTACAGTAAAAATATAAAAAAACGAACTAAAACCAAGGCCAACAAAAGTGATTGTTCTGGCTAAATCAAAATTATTCGTCGTTTTCCAAAATGTTATAAAAATAATAAACAAAGTTATATCCATTATAATGGCATAAAATAATATCAATTTTTTCATTGGCCTGCTTACAACTGGTTCATCTTTTTTACGTGGAGATTTTTCCATTACCTTCTCATCTATCTCATCAAAAGCTAAGGCCATTGCGGGCATAGCGCTTTCAGCTAGTTTAATCCATAAAATTTGCACTGGCAAAATAGGCAATGGCAATCTTAAAATCACTGAACCGCCAATAAGAATAATTGAAGTAAAACTATCTGTTAATAGGTATAATAATACTTTTCTGATATTAATAAATGTATTTCTACCTCTTTTCACAGCCTCTAAAATTGTAGCAAAATTATCATCAAGCAGAACTAAATCTGCAACCTCCTTAGCTACATCAGTTCCAGATCCGATAGCAATGCCAATATCTGCCTTTTTTAATGCTGGAGCATCATTTACTCCATCACCTGTCATAGCAACTGATTCGCCATTCAACTGTAAAGCATTTACAATTCTAATTTTATGTTTTGGTTCTACTCGTGCAAAAATAACAACCTTTTTTACTGCATTCTGAAGTTCATCATCCGACAAGCAATCCAAATCAGCCCCCTCCATAACATTATCTTTTCCAATTTTTATGCCAAGCTCAGACACAATTGCCATTGTTGTCAGCCTATGATCACCGGTCACAATTATTGGTCTTATTCCTGCTTCTTGGCATTTTTTAATGGTCTCTTTAGCCTCGGATCGCAAAGGATCTTTTATAGCAATTAATCCAACAAAAACAAAATCATTTAAATTTTCATGCGTAAAATCTTCAGTTGCAATAATATTACCATTCACTTTATACGCCACCGCAAGAACCCTTAAACCCTTACTAGTTAACTCTTTGTGCTGTTTAAAAATATCTTTTCTTTTTTTATCAGTAAGTTCCGTTTTCACTCCTTCTACATCTATAAATGTACAATAATCCAAAACCTTCTCAGGAGCACCCTTGGAATATGAAATACTTTTTTTATCTTTCTGTCCATGATGTTTATGAAGAGTGGCCATTATTTTATATTCTGAATCAAACGGAATTTCTGCGATCCTCTCTTCTTCTGCCTCTAAAGCATCTTTTAAAAAACCAGCTGAATGACCTGCGAGCAATAGAGCTTTTTCAGTCGGGTCACCGATAATTTTCCAATTCACAAGTGCTTCTTCAGAATTTTCGATAACTGCATCATTACTTAAAAGCCCTATTTTTAAAGCAACAACATGACTAGCCCTACCATTAACATAAATAGTTTCAGTAAACTTTTCACCATCATGAGATATATTTGATGATTCGGTTATAATTTGACAAACTCTCATTTCTCCCTGTGTTAATGTGCCTGTCTTATCAGAACAAATAACAGACACTGAACCAAGCGTTTCCGCTGCTACCATCTTCCTCACCAATCCATTATGTTTAGCTAATTTTTGCATACCAATAGCAAGTATAACGGTCATAGCCGGTAACAAGCCTTCGGGAACAGCGGCGACAACAACTGCCACAGAAGTTAAAAACATCTCAAACAAAGGCTTCCCAGTCATTATCCCGATAGCAAAAATAATAATATTTACAATTACCAAAAAAACACCAAGCATTTTTCCAAAACTCATAATTTGTTTTTGTAAAGGTGTTTCAGAATCTTCTGCAGTTTTTACCATTTTAGCCACTATGCCTAATTCTGTTTTTTCTCCAGTACTTACAACGATCGCCT
>JAIOTG010000129.1 GCA_021106995.1 bacterium | reverse complement strand
TTGTTATTTATATTTTTTATGATAAGATAAAAGAGGAAATCAAGTAATAAAAAAATTTTATGAATATAGAGCAAAAAATTCAAAAAAATATTAAACTTGCGCCTTTAACTACTTTTAACATAGGGGGTTTGGCTGAATTTTATTTAGAAGTTGAAAATAAAGAGGAATTGGAATTAGCTTTTTCCTGGGCTCATGAAAATAAAAAGCTTATAACAATGCTAGGAGGAGGAAGTAATATTTTAATTAATGATGAGGGTATAAAAGGATTAGTTTTAAGGTTGGCTAACAATGATTTTGGTGTAGAAAAAAATAGAGTGGATTGTGGTGCTAGTATGACTTTAACTAAATTGGGGCAAAAATTAGCATCTTTAGGGTTGTCTGGATTAGAATGGGGAGTTGGCATTCCTGGTGCCCAGTTAGGTGGGGCCATAGTTGGTAATGCCGGAGCTTTTGGAACGACTACTTCTAATATTATAGAGGAAGTTGAGGTTTTTGATTTAAATTTGGGAAAATGGAGAAACTTTAATAAAGAAGAATGTGGCTTTGATTATAGAAATAGTATTTTTAAAGATACTAAAAAATATTTAATATTTAACGCAAAGCTCATAATGCAAAAGAAAAAGAAAGAAGAAGTTGAGGATAGGGTAAAGGAAATTTTAGATATCAGAAACAAGAAACAACCTAAACATCCTAATGCGGGTTCTATTTTTAAAAATGTAAATTTGGATTATCTTAAAAAAAGAAATCCTGATTTAGCAAAAAGAGCTGAAGAGGAAGGTGTAATTATAGGGGGCATGGTAAGTTCGGGTTGGCTTGTAGGAGAAAGAGGTTTAGGAGAAAGAAAAATTGGAGGAGCTCAAATTAGCAAAGAGCACGGCAATTTTATTATTAATAAAAACAAAGCTACCGCGCTTGATGTTATTACTTTAATCAGCTATATTAAACAAAAAATTAGAAATGAATTTAATATTCAGTTTCAAGAAGAAATACGATATTTAGGATTTTAAAATTATTATGATTGAAAAAAATATACAAATTCTGGATTATGTTAAAAATATAGTTAATAAACTTGAAAAATCAGGATTTGAGGCTTTTGTGATAGGCGGTTGTGTTCGCGATATTTTGCGCGGGAAAATTCCTAAGGACTGGGATATTACTACTAATGCCGTCCCGGAAGAAATACTGAAAGTTTTTCCAGATGGAAAATATGAAAATAATTTTGGCACGGTTTTGGTTGTTTATGAGAAAAAGGATTTTAAAGATGTAGTTGAAATAACTACTTATCGCTCTGAACAAGGTTATCGAGATAGAAGGCGTCCTGATAAAGTTGCCTTTGAGAAAGATTTGGACAAAGATTTGTCTCGCCGTGATTTTACAGTAAATGCTATGGCAATGAAGAGTAAAAAAAGCAAAATTAAATTATCAGAAAATATAAAAGAAAGGCATATAAAAGAAGTGAGTGATTATTTAATTGTTGATTTATTTGGAGGCGTAAAAGATATAGATAAAAAAATATTAAGAGCAGTAGGCGAGCCCATAGAAAGATTTAAGGAAGATTCACTTAGAATGATGCGTGCCATCCGTTTGGCAGTTGAACTTGATTTTGAATTAGAACCGAAAACTGGAAGAGCTATTACTAAAATGGCTGGAGGGCTTAAATTTATAGCCAATGAAAGAATTAAAGATGAGCTAATTAAAATATTAAAATCAGAAAACGCTTATAAAGGAATAAAAATGCTTTATGAACATAAACTTTTGCAGTACATATTGCCCGAATTAGAAGCAGGCGTAGGCGTGAAACAAGATAGACATCATATATATACAGTTTTTGAGCACAATCTTTTATCTTTAAAGCATTGCCCTAGTAAGGATTGGCGAGTTCGTTTCGCAGCCTTAACTCATGACATTGCCAAGCCTCAAACCAGAAAAATAATTAACGGAATCGCTACTTTTTATAATCACGAATATTTAGGTGCTAAAATAGTGAAAAAAATTACTAAAAGACTTAAATTTAGCAATGAGGACGCTCTGAAAATATTTAGTTTAGTAAAGGCTCATATGTTTTATTATAATGTAGGAGAAGTAACAGAGTCTTCGGTGCGTCGGCTTATAAAAAAAGTAGGAGAAGAAAATTTAAAGGATTTAATAGATTTACGTGTGGCTGATAGATTGGGGTCAGGTGTTCCTAAAGCCAAGCCTTACAAATTGAGGCATTTGGAGTATATGATGAAAAAGGTTCGTAAAGATCCTATTTCGGTGAAAATGCTTAAAATGAACGGAGATATTTTAATGAAAGAGTTAAAACTAGAGCCAGGGCCAAAAATAGGAGCTATTATGGACGTACTTTTAAGTGAAGTTTTGGATGACCCTAAATTAAATATTAAAAAATACCTACTTGAAAGATCTGTGGAACTTGAGAAAGAAGATTTGGATAAATTACGGTTTTTAGCTAAAGAGAAGATTGAAGAGGAGAGAGAAAAAGAGGACGATGAGATAAAAAACGAGTTTTGGGTAAAATAATTTTTTAAACAAGTTTTTAATTATATAAATTTTGACAAAGCTCGTTTTTTTGTTTAATGTATTGTTTAAGCTAAAAACTGAAAGGAGGTGCTTAAATTGAAAATACGAGAAGAGTTTAGAGTTCTTTTAAAAAAATCTTTATTTTCCGAGAAAGAAATTTCTTTAATTTATGAAGCCTTTTTTTCGCCAGATTAGCCCATATTCATCAGTTTCGTAAAAGCGGAGAGCCTTATTGGCATCACGTAGTGGGAGTGGCTATTAAATTGATTAAGCTTGGTTTCCCGTTGGAGTATATTTTAGCCTCGCTTCTTCACGATTGTCCTGAGGATGCTGGTACCAGTATAGGTGAGATAAGTAGAAAATTTGGTTATCAAGTAGCTTTTTTGGTTGACTTTATGTCTCGCAATGAATTATGCGGATATTTTTCTTATGAAGAAAAGGTTAGTATTATTTTAGAAGAGTGTCCTTGGGCAATTTTTTTACGTTTAGCTGATATTTCTCATAACATGGAAACCCCAGAATACTATAATAATGCTAGAGAAAAAATTAAAGAAGCTAAAATGTTTATAAAGATAGGCGAAATTATCGCTATTATAAAAGGAGAAAAAATATTAAAACAATTAAAAATTAATGCTTTTCCTAATGGACTTTTTGGATTTATTAAAAGACTGGAAGATAAACTCGGTAAGGCTCAGTTATTAGGGCAAAATTAATAAACAAGGGAGTGAATAGAAATTTGCCCCTTGTTTTTTATTTTTAATAATAAAAAAACCCTTAATTATTTGGAAATAATTAAGGGTCTGAAAATTTTTGTGATTATTATTTTTATTTTATTTCAGAGTATGCGTCTTTAATTTTTGTAAAAGGTATTTTTGTCATATGTTCGGCGATTATTTTATCATAATCGCCCGTATGAATAAAAGCTTTTTCTACGAGGCCTACTCTGAAGTCCAGGGGGGTGTGTCCTTTGTAGTCTTCTAATATATTTAATAATTCTTCGTAGTCTTTTGGGTCAACTATTGAAATGACTCGAAGATAATTTTTGGCTGCTGCCCGAATCATACATGGTCCCCCGATGTCGATGTTGCCTCTAATTTCTTCTGAGTTTATCCCGGCTTTTTTTGTTGTCTCTTCAAACGGATATAGATTACAGATTACCAGATCAATTGGTTTTGCCCCTGTTCTTTCCAAATCTTTTTGATGAGAATCATTGTAAGTTTCTGTTAGGAGGCCAAGATAGATTTTAAAATCAAGGGTTTTGACAAGGCCGCCTTTTGTTTCGGGCTGGTTGGTATAGTCGGATACTAAAGTGAGGTTTTTTCCAACCTCTTTACCTAAGATCTTTTTTATTTTATTGTAAGTTCCTCCCGTGGAGAGGATTTCCATATCAGGGTTGATTTTTAGTAGTTCGGGCACAAGGTATTCTAGATCAGCTTTGTCCGAAACGCTTATTAAAACTCTTTGAACTTTGACTAAATCGTCAATTTTTTCTACATTATTAATCGTCATTTTTTCCTCCATTTTAAAAATATTATTTGTTTTTGCGGAAAACGTTAAAGGAACATCTATGTATAAAGATTTTATAGTTTTTTATTAAAAGATGCAAGTTTTAGTAAAAATATAAATGTTTGATTTAATTTTTATAATCAAACCGTTTTTCTATTGTAAAAAAATAGATTTTTTGTTAAGAAGTAGTTAAATATATATAATTTTTAAAAACAAAAAAATAGGAGGATAAAAATGAAAAATATTGGAGAGTTGGAAAGGAAACTGAAGGAATTGGAGGAAAGATTTGAAATGTTATCAAGTGCCTTTCCTTTAAATTTGGAAGATAGATTTGAAGTTTTTTCTTTGCAAATGCAACTTTTGGAAAAAAAGATGGTTTTGCATCCAAAAGATAAAAAAAGTCTATTAAGTCTTCCTTTTAGGGAGGCAGCTCGATTTATCGGAATTCCTATGCGGATAGTTAAACATTTGGGGGTTAAAATTACTTTTGATCAAGTTGTAAAAGACGCGAAGGAAGGTAAGTTGCAGTATTATAGAATGATAGGCCCCAAAAGTGCCAAGGTAATAACTTACTACTTAAAGATAGCAGGGTTTATCTAGGCAAGTAAAATGGCCGGTTATGTATTAGAATACAGAACCGGCTTTTTAAAACCCTTGACTTATTTCTATATTTATGTTATATTTATTTGAAGTCTAATTTGGTAGTTTAATGCTTTATTCTATTGAATTAGTTGAAAAATAGATTGATGTTTGACAATTATTAAACAAAAAAAATATAACGATAAAAAAAGGAGAAAAAAATGGAATTTTTGATTATGAAGTTTGTGGGAGTTTTAATCGTTAATTTGGCAAATTTCGGAGCTGTTTCCGCTTTGAGCTGGATAGTAAAATCAGTTAAATTTTTTTATATTGGCTTTGCTATATTGGCAGCTACGGTTTTTGGAAGCGTTCTGTACATTGGATTGTTAATTCATAAACTGGGTTATTGGCCAGTTTGGTTTTTGGTTATAGCCGCTATTTCTGTTATGGCTTGGATTGTTTGGGAATATTTTTTTATAACAATTTCAGCCGACCCCCCATCGATTGGTATCTTAACTGTTTGGGGAGAAAGAAAGTTTGTTTATGGTATAGATACTCACGATAATCGTAGAATTATGACAGTTAAGTATGGCCGTGAAGGATTAAAGCTTTGTTGTCCTTATTTTCCCTTCTTTGTTAATTACAACAAACTTAACGTTGTAAAGAGGAATAAGGAATTCGAAATTACGGTTTGGTGTAAAAGACAAGCAGACCCTGATAAGCCAGGAAAATCTCAAATGGGGGCTCAAATGAAAGTGTCGGGCTCTTATACTTGGTCTCCTGACCTTGAACGTCTTTATCAATTTCTTCAAACTGGTGAGGACAAGGGAGTAAATCAGATTCTTCCCGATGTTATTGAAGAGGAAACAAGAGAGGTTGCTCAGGAAAATTACTGGGAAGA
>JAIOTG010000086.1 GCA_021106995.1 bacterium | reverse complement strand
TATCAAAATAAAAATAATCAGCTAAAACCTCTCTTAGTCTGGATAATTCTTTTAATTTATTTTTATTTTTAAGATCACTTATCGTAAAATCCAAAAGTTCCAAGCCTCTTTCAAAAGCTTTTTTACTGTAATCTAAATTACTTTTATTTTTCCAATTTAAGGCTCTACTTATTTCACTACCAACATTGGCCATCTGCTCTGAAAAAGAAAAATCATTCCATTTCCCGTTTGATAAATTTTTATGATAATAATTCATAATTATCTTTCTATTAATTTTTCTACTATTTTTAAAATCCTTTCTTGAATTTTAAGATCTTCAATTACTCTACTTCTATTATTTTGGGAGGGTCTTAAATTTATCATAAAATCAAATTCAACCATATCTTCCTCGCCTAAATTTGGGTATAAATTAATACCCCATAAATTTTTTTGTTCTGACCCCTTTCTTAAAAGTTCGGCTTCTTAATCAGAATGCAATTCAGCATCTAACGCCATAATTTCTTTTTCCGTATCAACAACCGCCTTTACTAAATCACCGAATCTTCTCTCTGCCATATCTTTTAATTTATCTATAGAAATTTCATCATTTGAATTAATAATTTTCATAATATTTATTTAATATTTTATTAATGTGCTCCGGAGAGGATTTGAACCCCTAACCCCTTGGTCCGAAGCCAAGTGCTCTATCCAATTGAGCTACCGGAGCCTTTATTCTAAAATAACACGAAGAAAAATAATTAGCAATTCCTTATTTTTTCTTTATTTTTTCTTCTTTTAGTATTTTTTTGGCAATAAAAAATACTACCAATCCTAAAATTATAAAATTAAACAATTCTGCCAAAAAAGCTCCGTATCTGATCTGGATAGAACCCATACTTAAAACCGCCTCTTTCCAAAGATCTCCATTTAAAACTGGAGAAAATAAAGGCATAATTATATCTTTAACTAAAGAATTAACCAAGCTAGTGCTAGCAGCTCCCATAATAAAGGCTAAAGCCAAAGAAATTATTTTATACTCTTTTAAAAACTTAATATAATCCTTTAAAATCATATTTAATTATTATTTATAATTTTTTCATAAATTTTTTCATACCCTTCTACCATTTTCTCTAAGGAGAAATTTTTTTCTATAGATTCGCGACAATCTTTTCTGTCAATTTTATCAATATTTTTTATCGCTTTCAATAATTCTCTTTCGTTTTCCACAACAAAACCAGTCTTGCCGTGCTTTACTATTTCTTTATTAGAGCCAATATCTACAGTGACCACCGGAGTGCCACAAGCGAGCGCTTCTAATATGGAGTTACTGCAAGCTTCAAAAAATCTATTTGGCTGAATTAAACAATGAGCATTTTTTAGTAAATCTATTTTCTTTTTTCCTAAAACCTCCCCCTTGTAAATTATATTTTTATTATTTATAAAAGGTTCTATATATTTTTTAGTAAACTCACTATCTCTCTCCACTAACTTCCCGGCCAAAACTAATTTCTTATTTAATTTCCTGGCCAATTTAATAGCTATATCTACTCCTTTCTGCTCACTTAATCTACCCAAAAAAAGAAAATAATCCCCCTTTTTATCTGAATAAGAAAAATCGTCCAAAGAAATACCGTTATAAACAAAACCTTTCCAATTTAAAAAAGGTAAAAGTTTTTTTATTGCCTTTGAATTGCAAACAAAATTAAGATTTTTGTATTTTTTTAAAAGTTTTAATTCATGGTCAAAAAACTCCCCATAACGAATAGAATGAAGAGATGGAGTAGAAACTAAATCTCCAAATAAAACACTTTTTTGTTCTACGGCGCAATGAATAATATCAAAATCTTTATAACGTCTAAAGGCTTCAGCGATATTTTCGTATTCATGAATTTCAGAATAATCATCGCGATATGGTTTTTCTCTTACTGATATTAATTTTTGAGCTTTAGTTTTAGAATTACCAGTGGCAAATAAAGTAAGCTCATGCCCTTTATCAACTAAGCCATTAACTAAAGCTCCAATTGACGCACCGGTTCCTCCGCTTGAAAAAGGCGTAGTCTCTTCCCAAAGTTTTGAAATAATCGCTATTTTCATAAACTAAGTTATTATTCTATCAACTTCTCTTAAATAATCGCTATCAATCCTAAAATAATCCCAAGCTCTTTGAACTGGATAATTACCCCTTTCATCAAGATGAAAATCAGAACCACCGGTTTCAGCCAAGTTATACTTGCGAGCGAACCTCTGAATCCGCATAATAGCTTCATAAGAATGGTGAGGAGATAATTTTTCTATTCCATCAAGGCCAGAGTCAACTAAACTTTTCAAAACTAACTCTTTGGGCATATATCCTTTAGCCGGATGACATAAAACTAATTGCCCCCCTATTTTATCTCTCAATTCTACTATTTTTTTCCAACCTATATAACTATTTTTTAACCTGCGCGACCCCACGCGATAAAAATAATTTCTTATTAAATCTCCAGCCCTAACAACATCAAGTCCCAATTCTTTTTTGACTTTTTCATAATTATTTTTGTTGTCCAATAAATCTCCAGCCACATAATTTGAAGGAACATAGTGGTTATACCTATCTAATATCTTATAACTTATTTTAAAACCATCTTCTTCGAGCCTATCCAAAACTCTACGCATTATTCGACGTCTTCTCATTTGACTCTCTCTAAGCAATTTATGTAATTCAGGACTATGATGATCAAAATTATACCAAAGCACATTAAATACATTATGATTCTTTTTCACATAGAGCTCTAATCCGGTTATAACCCTAATTCCCTTTTTTGCGCAAACTCTTTTAAACTCACTTTGACCTCCCACAGTATTATGATCAGTTAAAGAGGCTATTTTTATTCCTCTCTTGGCCAAAAAAATAGCAACCTGAGTAGGAGTTAAATAGCCATCTGAATAAGTTGAATGTATTTGTAGATCTATTAACATAATGATTTATTAAATTATTAATAGCTTGTTTATTTTTTAGCTAAATAATCTTTAACTTCTTTAATTAGGGATATGGCTCTTTCTGGCTCAGCATCATCCTTTATTAAAAAAAATGTAGCCGTCCTAATAGCAGTCCAATAATAATAATTATCTATCCTACTTTTTAAATTTTCATTTAATTCTTTTTTAGAATATTTCAAATAATTATCTAAAAATAAACTCCTCATCTTCTCGCTATACTCATCATCCCTAATCTTGCGACTTGTCATATAATTTAATTGCTGCAAAAAACAACCAAGATCTCTAGCAAAATCAGCTAAACATAGGTCCGTAAAATCAATAACTGCTATTTTATTTTTATTTATCCTGATTATATTTTCAGGATGAGCGTCTCCGTGAACCAAGCATTTTTCTTTGTTACTATTTAGAAAATTCTCTTCGTTTTTGATAAAAAAACTATAAGCCTCCTCGTAAAATTCTTTATATTCAGGGTACCAATTTCCTACTTTTCTTATAATCTCATCTCTACCTGGAATGACTGTTTTTATACGACTATTTTCCTTATTAAAATTACAATCTCCACAAATCTTAGTTTGATGAAGCTTGGCAAACCATCTAGCAACGTGAGGAATAATTTCTTCTATTTTATCAAATTTCTTATGACGAATATAATAATATAAATTTAAACCTTCCACGCCCTTATAAAAAGTCCCTTTAAAATAATCAGAATAAAAAAGAGGCTTGGGAATAGTGACATCACCTAAAGCAAACCCATTGTCCCATAAATATTTTAAAGACTTATAAACATTACGTCTAGGCTCATCACTATGAGCTGAACAATAAATGGGGATAATTCTTTTTTTGTTCTTTTTATCTATAAAAGTGGTTCTAAACTCTATAACCACATGATAAGTATTTTCCCAAATACATTTATTTGGTGATTTTATTTTAATTT
>JAIOTG010000060.1 GCA_021106995.1 bacterium | reverse complement strand
TTGATCTCGGAGTTTGCTCTGCTTTGGATGATAATGGTACTTGTGCTTATTTTGTCGCTTCTAGTACTCCAAGTAATCAAAGCATGAATAATTTGACTGCGTCGGATATTAGTAATTTAATCGGTTATTCTATGATTGGTTTTAGCGAAAATAGTAGTTATTTCAAGGTTCCTTATGATATATATAATTTAGGATACATGTCTCAAGTTGGTCAAAAAACAGAAGTTCCTAATGGAAGTTTTGAGTTATACAACGAAGACACTAAATATCCTTATGGATGGAGGCCGGTTAATGGAGCGTATTGGGATGATAATTTATTTTCAGTTATAGATAATCCTATAGATGCGCAAAATGAGAACGTAACTCACCCTATGTTTGGAAAGTCTTTTTTAAGGTTTTCTCCGGCTACTGGTATGATGGAATCTGATTTTGTAGAAGTGGAGCCGGGAGGAACTTATGTTTTGTCTTTTTGGGTAAATACTAAAAATATGCAAACTAGTGGTGGTTTTGATAATATGAGAGCCGGGATAGCAGTAAAGACATTTGATGGTGATGGTAATACTACGCAATATGCGGGTGGAAACACAGGGGCTGAGTATGACGAGCTCTGTACTGATTGTGATTATGCTCCTCAACCTACTAGAAATGGTCTTGATAATAAGGTTAATGATGGAGAGGATTGGATGAAAAAGGTGGTTAAATTTAGATTAGGGCCGAACACTAGAAGGGTGAAGCTCTATACTTTGGGCGTTTTGTCTTGGGGTGATGTTGTTTGGTGTGATACTAATGGAGATGGATTTATAGACACTACAGAGCCCACGCAAGATGCTAAATGTTTAAATACTGTTGATTGTGGTGAAGCAAGAACGTCTTTACCAGATAAATGTGAAGCACGTTGGGATGGAGGTGATATGTGGGTTGATGAGCCAGGCCCCCCAGCCTGTAATAGAGGATTTTCTGATACAGCAAATAAAACAATTAGTTCTTGTGGAGGTACTGTGTATTTTGATAATATTCAACTTTCTCCAGCTCTTGAAATAAAGGGTTATGATACAGATGGCGATCCCACTAATTATGAGAGGAAATGGGAACAGCCTCAATCTTGTCGTTTGTACCCAAGAGAGGACTCCTTGTCTTGTGAATATTTCGGTGATTCTGGTAAAAAATATAAGGGGCAAAAAGGTTATTGTCTTCAATATGATCGCGCTCCTGGAGATCCTAATGCCTGTTTAGTTTGGTGGCCAGTGGACAGAATTAGGGGTGCAGCTATAGAAGAGGGCGGTGATTATAATTCTAAATTTCCTCTTTATTATTGTGTTAAGACAGAAGAAACAAGTATATCTATAACTTCTAAGGTTCAAATGGGTCAATTTGGTGGAGATGGTGGTTTGGTGGGAGAAGTGGAAGGAGCTGGAGAAACTGCTGTTCCATTTGATAACGACTCTATAAAGGATAGATATAGATCTATGTTTAGGTATCCCTATGTTCAGTCTTTAATGTTTATAGCTTCTGACGGAGATGATGAATATCCTATGCCTACTTTTAAGATGAATAAGGGCAGTGTTGAATTAATAAGAGATTATAGAAATAAGTTTAAAGTAGATATTGGCGGTGGAAATTTTTTCCCCCTCCCTTTTATTTATGATTTTGGTGGTAATGAAGTTAACGAGTGGGGTGGATGGGCCTATGTAGGCTGGGGAGGGAATTGTTGGACGGGCCCTAATTTTGATACCCTAGGAAGACAACTTTGTGGATTTATGCCTTGGGAGGATTTTGATCTGATTTGGGAGAACTGTGCAGGTGATTCTAATTGGGTGGCGGTTAAAATTATCACTGATGAAGATGATGTATATGCTAGTGAGTTCCCTAATTCAGATCCTTATCCTGGTATTAGAGGTGATATCTTAGGTTTTGTTTGGAAAATGTGTGATTCCTCTAAAGGAGGTTGGATGGCGGCAAGATTTGATGATAACGTTGATGTTCTTTACTGTGATAAATTAGTTAGGACAGTAACACCTATTGGAACTAATAAATATTGGTCTGGAAAAGTGTTTAAGGGAAGTGCTTATATTGTTGATGGTGTTGAGCAATATGATAATAATATGGATATTTGGACTAATATAGGCTTTAATTCTTTTTCTTCCCCTTTTGGATCTATACTTTCTGGAGACCCTCAAGAGGATCCTGGTATGTGGGTTGAAGTTGGTGACATTTTTGAACCATTATATTATTCTCCTTTAACCACAGATACGGGCGATTTTAGTAATGAATATGCCCAATATAATATAGGAAACTATCCGTCTGCCGGTAAGCCTTATGACTTAATATCTACTACTACGTATCCAGGTCTGGTTTCTTTGGGCGAGACTAGGGCAAAAGATATTTTAAAGAGTTTATTTGCTCAAAGTTATGGATCTTGGGAATGGAAAGAAAGATGGCTTTGTACAGATGGAAGTACTCCTGGACAAAATGGAGTAAGATTACCCGCTCCAAATACATATACTTCGTATTGTAGTGATTGCGGAGGCAGTGGAATTTGCCATGAAGTCACACATCCTAGTTGGCTATGTTCTGTTGCGCCATTTACGACTGGTTCACTTTCATGTGATGTTGCAAATCCATGCGCAGGAGCTGGAGAGGTTTGTACTAATTTCCCTTATGACCGCTGGGAATGTAGTAATAATGATACACAAACTTGTACACCAAGCGTCTTTTGTGATAACGGTTTAGAGTGTGTAAGTGAATCAAGGTATCAATATTTTGAAAACGAAGGTTGGTCTCCGCCTGTTCAGCCCGGAGGTGCGTGTGTTGGTGGAGTAAGACCTACTTCTAGTCCTGAAGATCAGTGTGGAATTCCGCCTAGTATAACCAATCTTAGGGTTAACGGAAGTGCTGCTTCAACCTTAATAGACAAGGCTGGATTTATTCACCTAACTTTTAATAGTAAGGTGGATAGTCAGCAACTTCCTTTGGCAATGTATGTAATTGATTGGCGTGATGGATCAGAAATTAGTGAGAGTGGAATTAAAATGATGCATAAGCCTAATGATGACAATCCTCATTCTTTCTATCATTTATATAGTTATTGGGATTTAAAAGCGAAATATGATAATAATCCAACGGGTCCAGTAAATTGTCCTATAGGAAGCGATTATTGTGAAATAATTCCACAGATTAGAATAAAGGATAACTGGAATTGGTATTACCCGAGTATAGACGGATGGCATTCAGGGCCCACTGTAGTGGTAAATAAATAATATGTCACAAATCGATAATAAATTAATAGATAGAAATACGCTTGGTTCCAGAAAAGAGCAGGATGAGGCTAGCCAGGAACTAAAAAGACAAAAGAGGCAAAGAGAATTTTTAAATACCGGTAGTATTCCAGGAAGTGATAGGGATCAGGCAAGGGAAGAGAAAAAAGCAAAACATGGATTTTTAAAAAGACAAAAAGCAAGAAAGATAGCACAGAAAAAAGTTAGACCTTGGCGCAAGGATGCACCCTTTGGCTTGAAGATAGCCGTAGGAGTAAAAGAAGTGATTGATTTTTTGACCCTGGGTTTTTTCTCTCCTTTGACTAATTTCATAATGGCGATTTATATCGGAGTTATGTTTTTGATAGGAGATGAAGAGTTAAAAAACTTTTTAAAGAAAAGAATATTTTTACCTATGGTTTTAGAATTTATACCAATAGTAAGTATTATGCCTTGGTATGTTATGTTCGTTTTTGGAGCTAAGCTTAAAACGGATTAGCTTTAAATTTATAGTTGTTAGTTTTGAGGATTATTAAAATATTAAAGCATTTTTAAGAAAGATATTTAATGAATTTGAAAAATAGATATGAATTTATTTAAGAATAAAATTTTGAAGAATAAAAAAAATAAATTAGCTTTTATTTTTATTTTTAGTTTTCTTTTTATAATAATTCCAAAGTTTGCTCATGCTGCTTTTTATGATTTTGCAATTAGCATAGGCAATATAGCAGAGCATGTTGTGCTTGAAGTAATAGGATTTTTTATAAATATATTTGTTAGCATGACTGGAATTATACTGGGCATTGTAGTGGATGCAGTGATAAGTTTCTCGGGATATAATAATTTTATTCATGAGCCGGCAATAGGGTATGCTTGGCAAATAGTTTCCAGTTTCTGTAATATGTTTTTTATTTTAATTGTACTCGTTATAGCCTTCGCTAATATTTTAAATATTGATTCTTATAGAATAAAAAGTACGCTTCCCAAGGTAATTATAATGGCAATTTTAATTAATTTTTCTTTGATGATTTGTGGTTTATTAATAGATTTTTCTCAGATTTTTATGATGACTTTTGTTAATGCTATTGGAACCAATGGGGGAAATTATATAGAAATATTTAAAATTGATGGTTATTTTAAAATGCTTAAGGGTGATGAATGGACCGGGGAAGTGGATACAACTTCTGCAATATTAGGCATGATTTTGGCTTTAATTTTTATGCTTATAGCTTTAGTGACTTTAGTTTATATTTTGATGATAATTGTTATGAGAATAGTAATGCTTTGGATTTATTCTATACTTTCACCTTTTGCTTTTGTCCTTTCGGCTTTTCCAGCCGGTAAGCCATATGCTTCTAAATGGTGGGATAGATTTATTAAAGAATTAATAGCAGGTCCAGTTTTATTGTTTTTTGTCTGGTTGGCCTTCTATACGGTCAGTAAAACAACTGCTGTTTCTTCTTTGAGTAATTCAGGTAAATGTTTTGGGCCATTAGAATCGTTTTGCCCAGATTCTTTTTTGCCATTTTTTTTGGGCGTGGCTATGCTTATCGTTGGTTTAAAAATAACTCAGGAAATCGGAAGCGTAACTGGAGGTCTAGCTGGCAGTGCCATGAACCGAGTCCAGCAGGGTAGGGGGTTGGCTCTTAAAGGTATGGTGGGTGGCGCCGATTGGCTCAATAGAAAACAAGGCACTGTAACAGGTTTTGATTTAAATGCTGTTAGGTTTAAAGATAAAATTGCAGCTTCTATGGATAGAAGTAAAAGTAAAGATTTGTCTGGTATGGACATTAAAGCTAGTGGACGTTTACAGAAAGGTGGTTGGAGAGGTGCTTTAGGAGGCATCACTGCTTCTGGTTGGGCTGATCAGTATGCCCGAGGTTTTATGGGGTATAAAGGTGTTAGATCTGCTGTTTTTGGAAATCAAGGTCAAGTAGTGAAATTGAGAAAAAAATCTGAGGAAAATAAAGATAAAGCCAATAGAATTTTTTCTGAAGAGGAGTATGATAATGAAATGATAAATTGGGAAGCAAGAAATACTGAAGTCGGATCTAGGGCATCGACCCCTGAAGAAAGACAAAGATTAATAGATGACCATGAAAAATTAGAACAAAGAAAAGAGATGGCTGAAGATTCTGGTTTTTATTACAATACGGCAAAGGAAGCAAGTAAAGAAAGGGAGAATTTTATGGCCAAATCAATTAAACAGTCTAATAGAGCTGCAGATTATACCGTCCATGATTATGAAGGTAAAAAGGCTGTGAGATCGGCTACGGCTGAAGAGCAAAATAAAATTACCAGTAATGATGAAAGTGAATTAATTGCTCAATTTAAAAGTGCTGTATCCCAGAATAACGCTCCTATGGCCAGGGCTTTATCCATGGCTATTGCTAAAGTTGGAGGAGGTAATGCTCTTTTAGATTCATATGGATATCAAGCTTCGAGTGGTTTAAATAGAGAAGAGGCTGAAATACACAAAGGTAGAGGCACATACGATCAGTATAAAGGGCTAAATGATTTTATGAGGGATGTTTTTCAGGATAGCCTTGGCATGGATGAACAAAATACTTTGGCCCTACAAAATGATCTTGGGGGTATTGGAGAGAGTATTAATCATGAATATTTAACCAAGTCTGTTGCTGTAAATCCTTATTCGGGTCAATTAGAACAAGCATCTTCTACGGATAGGGAAAAATATAAATTAATTGAGAAATTAAAAAGAGACCCAGAAAAAGTGGTTAGAAATGCTAACAGGCTTGATTATGGTGCTGAAGATAAAGACACTGGTAAATTTAAGTGGGCAGAGTCTGGTCTCGCTTGGACCGCTATGAATGCTGGTACTATAACTAGAGAAATTAATAATAATAGATTTAATAGAAGTGCTGCCAAGGCTATGGCTGAAGAGGATGCAGCGCAAAAACTTATTGATAAGATGGCAGCAGCAGGAATTAGTGAGGTACAAGACGGAGATCATGCGATTAATTTTCAACAGTTTAAAGAAAAATTGCAGGCTGATGGAAAGTCTGTTCAGCAAGAAACAGCTGACGAGTTATTAAGGCGAGTAGAATAAAAAAATAATATAAATACAGTTTAATATGAAGAGAGAAGAAGAACAAAAAATAGAAAAAATAGAAAAAGAAGTTGAAAGCATTATTGATTTTAATGAATATGATCGCGCTCATATTCTGAGTAAAAATATAGAAGGTTATATTGAAGAAGATGGTTTTAAGGCAAAATTCCCTGATTTATATAAGAAATATAGAAAGATAAAAACACGTTTAGAGTGGGTGTGTTTATTTATGTTTAATGAAAAGAAGGTTTTGAGTTTTTTTGATGGCCATTTTCAATATGGGCTAGATTTGCTTGATTATGACTTTTTTAGTTTATGGGAAAAACTAAGACCATTTTTACTTTCTAGATTCCCTTTACTTGAAGAAAGGGATAATTTTAAAACTAGATTAATAGATATATTAAATCAAAATAAGGCTTATTTGACTTCTAAAAAGTTAAGTAATAACAATGGGCCAAGTGTTAAGAATTGGATAAAAATTTACACAGGAAAAATTGGTTTAAAATCTGCTGATAGCTTAGAATTTAGAAATTTTTTTACTAGCAATAATGACTATAAGAAATTAAATGAAAAAGAAAAAGTACGAGTAGAAAAGTTTTTTAAATTTTATGAAAGATTAAAGAAGTCTTCTTTTAATGCCGATGGTATAGAGGATAATATTCCGATTGATACTGATAATTTCAAGGGAGCTATTAATGATGGGGAGATCATAAAGTATAATCGTCTTGACGCAAAAGCAGAGAAGATTTTAAAAGTAGTTATGGAAGATAGGGGGGATATTGAACAGAATGGGGTCGAAGAGGAAAAAAACAATGAAAATATAGATGGTATAAAAAATAAAGACTTAGATCAATTATTTGAAATGCGAGAACATTATCCTCACGGTAGTTTGGAAAGAAGGGCAATAGATGAGGAAATTAAGAAATTGGAGAGCAACAACTAAAAACAATCTATGATAAAGGTGATGTGTTTTGGTACTTTTGATAATTTGCATTTAGGTCATTTATTTTATCTAAAAGAGGCAAAAAAGTTTGGAGATTATTTAGTAGTTGTTATTGCAAGAGACAATAATGTTAAAAAAATAAAAGGAAGGTGTCCCAGGGAAGATGAAAAT
>JAIOTG010000023.1 GCA_021106995.1 bacterium | reverse complement strand
TTTTTATTTTACCACAAAAAATTTTGATTAAAGACTATTTTTTACTTTTTAAAATAAAAAAGTTTATATCTAAATATCAACTTCTTAGAGTAACTTTTTTTATAAATAAAACAATTAAAAAATTTAAGAGGGCCGCTTTTTACAAAACGGCCCTTAGGTTTGTTTGTTTGTTTTACATCTTATGCATCTGACGAAATCTTCCGTACTCGCTTGCTCCAACCTGAAGCATTTTTAAGTTGTTACTTACAGCGGAAAATTCATTAACAACACTGTCCTTACTCCTTTCTGTTGGCCCCCAAATAAGAGGTACCTTCCTTTTTTTCCCGTCCTTTTTATCGGTTACCACCGCAATACCCACAAAAAAATTAGACCTGTTTAACATTAAAACCTTCCTCCTTTTTAATTTCACATTTTATTTTTGTTTTTACCCCTCCTATTAAAGATTTAAAAGCTAGATAATAGGCCTTCAAATATATTTTATCTTCTATTTTATTTTTTTCTAATAATTTCTTATCTTTTAACTTATATTCCTTGGTTGTATAAATCTTATCTCCCACAATCGGATGACCATAAGCAAGTAAATGAGTTCTTATCTGATGAGTTCTACCTGTTTCTATCTTAATATCTAACAAAGTTACATTAACATGTTTTTCTAAAACAGTCAAATGAGTAATAGCCTCTCTAAACTTGTCTTCGCCATCATAATTAACTGGAACCGCGGCCATTTTATATCCCTTATTTGATCTCTTTATAGGAAGATTAATAGTATCATCATTTTCAACTTCGCCATGAACTAAAGCTATATATTTTTTAACTACTTTTCTATTTTTAAATTGTTCTTTTAAATTTTTAAAACTGTCTATTGTGCGAGCAATCACCATTACCCCGCTAACATCCTTATCTAAACGATGAACTATCCCGGGTCTAATTTCATCTTCTCCAACCCCCTTTATTTCAGGGTATTTTTTCAATAAAAAATCAACTAAAGTAAGGCCCTTAAAAGAAGCTACGGGATGAACTACTAAACCAGCTGGCTTGTCTATTATTATAAATTCGTCCTCTTCCCTTATTATTTTTATCTTAGAAAAAATCTTTTTATCTTCTTTTTTAAAATTATCATCAATTTTATCCACCGAAAGATCCACGTCTATCTCTTGGTCTGTCTTTAAAAAATGATGTGGGAGAACTTCTTTATTTTGAACTTTTATCTTACCCGACTTTATTATCTTCTGAATTTGATTGCGAGTATAGTTTTTAAGATATTTTTGCAAAAATTTATCCAATCTTTCTCCTTTATTTTTTTCCTCAATTAATATTTTCATTTTATAATTCTTTTTTTAATCTTTCTAATTGTTCACTAAAAACAAAGTGATCCTCTACTAGTTTTCGGCCTCTCTCTCCCATTTTATTCTTTAAATCCGAATCTTGCTGTAACCTTATAATTTTCTCGGCTAATATTTCGGGCTCTCCCGGGGGTATTAAAAATCCATTTTTATTGTCCATTAAAACCTCTTCAACTCCCTCGCCGTGAAAGGTTATAGTGGGCAAACGGGTAAACATAGCTTTAAGAACCATGTTAGAATCAGTTATTTTAGGGCCTCTGTTAGAGGCTAAATAAACATCAAAGCTTTCCCACCAATTACCTAAATAAGTCTGATTTCCCACTAAATAAACATAGCTTTCTATTCCGTTTTGTTTAGCTAACCAGGACAATTGTTTTCTCTCCTTGCCTTCTCCTATTATAATTAAACGTAAATTAGAAAAACCGTTTAAACAAATTTTAATGGCCCTGAAAATATTCTCCATCTGATAGACTCTATTCAAATCACTAATAACTCCGACCGTAAAGCATCCTTTTGAAGAATTTAAATCAATGGCTCGTGCTAAATTAGAAAAAATATTTTCTTGGTGTTTGTGAAAGTCAGTTTTTATCCCTAGTGAAACATTAACTATATTGGCCTTTTTAAAATTAAGTTCTTCTAATTTTTTCTTAGTAGCTTCTGTAAAAACAATTATTTTTACCTTAGAGCAAATTAATCTTAAAACTTTTACTGTAACTTTTAAAGCTTTATTGTATTCTACTCCTGGTTTTTCCAACCAAACTACCTCCATCTTTAAAATCTTTGCTAAGGGGGTAAAAATTATCCTTTCATTCCAACTAAAACAAACTAGTAAATCTATCTTATACTTAATCTTTAAATATAGCAAAGAAAAAAAATGTCTAAAACATAAAAGAGGGAGAAGTAAATAAAATATTATAGCGCTTTCTTTTTCGTTTACCTTTGGCCCAAAATAAGCTTTTTTAACAAAAAAATTATCATTCTTAAACTCTTCTATTATTTTATTATTAGAAGAAATTAAATGCATAGAAAAACCCTCTTCTTTCAAGGCTTTAAATAAACCTAACACATCTTGGCTTGGCTTTTTAGATGAATTAATTAAAAGAATATTTTTCATACATTAACTTATTTATTTAAAATATATCCCAACTCTTTCTTTTCTATACCTCCAAAAAAATAAAGAGATATAAAATATATTAACACAGAAATAAAAAGAGTTATACAAAGGCCTAATAAAGAGCTATAAAAACTACTAGGTATAAAATATAATAAAATCGCCATAACCAAAGAAGCTAATAAAGACTTTATAAAAATAACAAAATTGGGCACAAATCTTGCATATTTCCAAACATAAAAAAATACCAACAAAGCTATTACGGCCTCACTATAAACCGTCATCCAAGCAGCTCCAACATAAGAATACTTAGGGATAAAAATAAAATATCCTATTAATGAAGTTATGCTTGTAAAAATATAAGCCCCTATAACTTTTTTCTGTTTATCAATGGCAATTATAATATGGCTAAAAATTACACCAATAAATATAAAAAAGGTAGCTAAAACTAAAATTTTTAAAATTAAACCTGACATTTTATATTCTGGTCCGGCCACAATAGTCATAATCTCAGTGGCTAAAAATTGAGAGCCTACGACTAAAGGAATCGAAATAATTGCCATAAAATTGAAGCTTCTCTGAGATATCTGTTTAAACCTTTCTTTGCCCTTTTCTTTCCAAGCAAGGGTTAAAATGGGCAATACTATCCCGGCAAAAATAAAAGGTATCATAACCACCACATCAATAACCTTATAACCAGCCCCGTAAATTCCAACGTCTTCCTGAGAGTTTACTAAAGATAATATAATTATATCTCCTTTAAGATAAATTAAATTTAAAACAATAGTAGCCGCAAGAGGCCAAGATTTTTTTAAAATTTCACCCCAATAATTCCAATCAAAACTAAACTTTATTTTTATAAATTTTTTAGCAAAGGTAAAATGAAAAAGGAAATTTACAAAATTAGATAAAACTGTTGCAACTATAGCCCCTAAAAGACCCCAATTATAATAAGAAACAGCTACTATGCCTAAAAATAAAACAATACGACCTAAAATTTCAGAAATAGAAACTTTATCCATTCTTAGTTTATTTTGAAAAAGACCAACTAAAATCTGGTTCAAAGAAATAAAAAGAAAAGACAAAGATCCGATCAAAACTCCTATTTTTACATCAATGTCATAGGGGAAAAACCAAACCACTAAAGGTGCTAGCCCTAAAATAAAAAACGCAGAAAAAAAACGCAAACTAAACAGATTGTTTAAAACCCGACCCTGATCTACTCCGGGTTGACTAATCATTTGAGCTGTAACTAATGTTAAACCTAAATCAGCAATCACCCCAAAAAGGGACAAAAAAGCCATAATGGTAGTATATTTACCAAAACCAGCCTGACCTAAATATCTTGTTAAAATACCGACCACCAGTAAACCTAAGGCAGTTGCTGTAAATTTACTAAAAATCTGAACAAAAGTATTATAGGCTACTTTAGTGGTTAGATTCATAAAAATTTATTGAAATTAACTAAAAAATCAGTTATAATCAAATTATTAGAAAAATACTCTTTAATTAATTATAACATAAATACTATGAAAAAAAGTAAAAAAATTATCTCTTATCTTTTGATTTCTCTTTCACTCTTGTTTATCTTTCAATTCTTACCCGTTTTCTCAAATATGTCTATAGCTCCGGTTAGCGCAACTGATCTTGATGAGCAAATTGGCTTTGAAAACGGCGAAATTTCAGATAATTTCGGAGGGGATAATCCGGTTGATATCAGAGAAATGATAGTTGATTTAGTTAAAATCTTTTTAACCTTTCTTGCTATAATATTCTTAATCCTAATTATTTGGGGTGGCTACCAATGGATGGTGGCTGGTGGAAATAGTGAAAAGGTGGAACAAGCCAAGGACACCATTAAAAACGGAGTAATAGGGATGATAATAATTATGTGCGCTTATAGTATTACTCATTTTATTCTAGATGATATCCTGAATATAATAAATGATAATTATGATTTTTGGGGCTAGTCTTTATGTCTTTTAAAAAACTAAACAACCTAATTTTCTTCATAAAAACACACAAAAAAAAATCTATTTTTGCACTTGTTCTTTTTGTTATTATTTTATTTGTGTTAATAATGAGTCAAGGTAAAATTTATAAAAAAAGTGAGTTGGAGTATGGAATTACCTTTTCTAGGCTAAAGGCAAAAGAGCTAGGGTTAGACTGGAAAAAAGCCTACACTGACATACTTGATGAATTACAAATTAAAAAAATAAGGCTGTCTGCTTATTGGAATGAAATAGAGGAAGAAAAAGATCAATTTTATTTTGATGATCTTGATTGGGAACTACAAGAGGCTGGAGAAAGAAACATAGAAATAATCTTAGCGGTAGGAGGAAGACTACCGAGGTGGCCAGAGTGTCATTTTCCGTCTTGGGTAGAAAATATAAGTGAAGAAGAGAGAGAAAAGGAAACTTTAGAATATATAGAAAAAACTATAAACAGATACAAAAATAATAAAAATATTATTGCTTGGCAAGTAGAAAATGAACCATTTTTATCATCTCATTTTGGAGAATGCCCTTCTTTAAACATTGACTTCCTTGATGAGGAAATAAAACTAGTCAAAAGTCTAGACAAAAGACCAATTATCATAACAGATTCAGGAGAGCTTTCTATTTGGGTTTTAGCAGCTAGAAGGGCCGACATCTTCGGAACCACCATGTACCGCGACACTTATTCAGAAAAATTAAAAAGATATATCCACTATCCAATTAGGCCAGGGTTTTTTCATTTTAAAAAAAATATAGCCAATTGGTTTGCTAGTCCGGAGAAATGGATAGTTATAGAGCTACAAGCCGAACCCTGGGGACCAATTCCTTATCAAAAGTTGAAAAAAGAAGAAAGAGATAAAACTATGAATGAAAAAAAATTTTTAGAAACTATAGAATTTGCCCGCCTAAGTGGGTTTAAAGAATTTTATCTATGGGGAGCTGAATATTGGTATTGGGAAAAAGAAAAAAATCAAAATAATAAAATTTGGGAAGAAGCTAAAAAACTATTTAAATAATTATGTCTAAAATACCAGAATATTATCTAGGGGTGGATGTAGGAGGAACAAACATAAAAGCTATACTTCTAGATGAAAATAAAAAGGAACTGGAAAGCTACGCCCTGGCTACACCAAAAGACAATATAGAACACTTCTTTATAATGTTAGAAGCTTTAATAGATCCTTTAATTAAAATTTCTATTAAAAACAAGGCAAAAATTAAAGGCATTGGGATTGGCATCCCTGGAATATACAACTATAAAACAAAAGCAATAATTAAACTTCCTAATTTACCTCTTTTAAACAATGTCGATATCTGCTCTAGAACGGAAAAAGTTTTTAACTTACAAGTAAAAATAGATAATGATGGCAACTGCTTCACATTAGCTGAAGCTTTAATGGGTTCATGTCAAAAATATAAAAATATTTTTGGTATAACTCTAGGAACTGGAATTGGTAGTGGTTGGTTTTTTAATAATAAAATATATAACGGAACAAACGGCTGTGTGAACGAAATTGCCGGAATGGTTATTAAAGAAGAAGGTGATCTAGAAAATATTTACCAGGAAATAATATGAAGTAATGCCGAAGAATTAGCTAAAAATGCTTATAGAGGGGATAAAAACGCCCAGGAATCATTTGAAAAAATAGGACATTGTCTAGGGATTGCCTTCGCTAACGTGGTTAATTTAATAGACCCTGAAATTATAGTTATAGGTGGAAAAGTTTCTAATTCAAGCGATTTATTTTTTCCTAAAATTAAAGAGACCATAGAAGAACTAGCCATGCATCCTGAGGCTAAAAAAATTAAGATAATTAGATCAAAAATAAAAGAAGAGGTTGGTGCTAAAGGAGCTGCTCTTCTATGGGATTAATTTTACCCACAAACAACGAACATTTAAATAATGTTCACTCAAAAAAAACTACCAGCTTAAAAGCTGGTAGTTTTTAAATACATCTTGTTATAGATACTTTTCCAAAATTTCTTTTAGGGAATCTTTATCTCTCATCCCTACTATTTTTTCTTTAATTTCCCCATCTTTAAAAAGAAGCAGGGTGGGTATGCTCATAACCTCATATTTAGATGCAATCTGCTGAGCTTCCTCTACGTCCAATTTTCCTATTATTGCTTTATCTCCTATTTCTTCTGACAAACTATCTATAATAGGACCTTGCATTTTACATGGGCCACACCACTCGGCAAAAAAATCAACCAAAACTGGTTTTTCTTTTGATGCCTCTACTACATCTTTATCAAAATTTTGATCATTAAATTGTTTGGTCATAAAAAATTTTTAATTATTATTTTAGTGAATTTAATTATCATTACCAGACGGAGGCGTGATAGAATTACTTGGTTGCCACATTCCTTTTAATTCAACACATTTATTAAAACCAAATTCCTTACAATATCTTCCATTATTAAATACACAAGTATTACTAAAGCTACCGCCGGGAAATTCAAAGGCTATAATAAATTTTCCACCCTTGTTTTCGCAAAAATTTTTAGAATTATTACAACTCTTATCCTTGCAAGATTTTTCATTTACTTGCGTATCTATTTGATTTTTTTGTTGAACTGGAACTTGCTTTTTAATTGTAACAAACCATGTAATTACACTTGTAGTAATTATTGCAATTACGATAATAAGGATAATTACGGCAACATTTTTCTTTTTATTTTTCATAAATTATTTAATAATTTTATCTATAATTCCATATTTTTTAGCTTCTTCGGCTGTCATATATCTATCACGGTCTGTATCTTCTTCAACTTTAGAAACAGGCTGACCAGTGTGTTTAGAAAGAATTTTATTCATCTTATCTTTAACTTTTAAAATATGTTCAGCTCTAATTTTAACATCTGTGGCTTGCCCCTCTACTCCTCCCATAACCTGTTGAATCATAACCTCACTGTTGGGAAGAGCAAATCTTTTACCCTTTGTCCCTGAGTCTAATAATGTAGCGGCCATAGAAGCGGCTATACCCACACAAATAGTAGACACGTTACAACTTAAATATTGAACTGTATCATAAATACCCATTCCAGCTGTAACTGAACCACCAGGAGAGTTAATATAAAATTTAATGTCTTTTTCTTTATCTTGAGCATCTAAAAATAATAATTGAGCTATTACAATATTGGCAACACTATCACTAATAGGGTCTCCTAAAAAAATAATTCTATCCTTTAATAATCGAGAATATATATCATAGGCCCTTTCTACATTTCCACTCTTTTCTATTACTGTTGGTATTAATGGCATATTTTTATTTATTATTAATAATAAAAATTGTAAATAAAATAAGGCGTCTTGTCAAACTAAAAAAACCACCAAAAACACCTTATGGAAAGAAAAAACGGATTAAAATTAACTCTGGATTCGCTTGAGATGGCCAATTAATTATAAAAAGTTTTTTCATATGAACAACACCTGAAAAAAGGTTTTATATAATTGTCGTGTTAAACACTTTTTAACCATCGGGATACCCCTATTTTAGGTTCTTTGCGTCGCGCGTATTTTTTCTAATCCGTTTAAAGTATTTTAAATGACTCTCTCCAAAAAATCAAGGGCCGTCTTTGACTTTATTCTTTATATTAGATAAAATTTATATAGTAAACTAAATTAATTTTATGTCAGAGAAAAAGAAAATATTATTTTCAGGAATACAACCAAGTGGGAATCTTCATATTGGAAACTATATTGGAGCTATTTCGCAGTGGCTAGAAATGCAGGAAAATTACAACTGTATTTTTTGCGTAGTTGACTATCATGCTATCACCGTTAAACAAGACCCTGAAATTTTAAGAAAAAAAATAATTGAAATAGCCAAAATATATTTAGCTTTAGGCATAGACCCAAAAAAATCTATTATCTTTCAACAATCAGACATTAAAGAACACACTGAACTGGCCTGGATTTTAAATACCATTACCAGAATAAATGATTTAAAAAAGATGACACAATATAAAGACAAAACGAAAAGATTAATCGAAAAAACAAAAAACAAAATTAAAAATAAAGATAAATTGGGAAATATATTAAATTTAAAAACTAAAGAAATCAGTAGAAAAATTTTATCCAAAGAAGATTCAGCTGGTGTGGGTCTTTTTGATTACCCAGTTTTAATGGCTGCTGATATTTTACTTTATGATACTGAAATAGTTCCAGTTGGAGACGACCAAGCGCAACACGTAGAGCTAACCAGGACTCTGGCGCGAAGATTTAACAAACAATTTGGAGATACTTTTATAATTCCAGAACTTAAATTTAGAAAAGAAGGAGCTCGTATTATGGGACTTGATAATCCAGAAAAAAAGATGAGTAAAAGCGCTTTAAGCGAGTTGAATTATATATCTTTAACTGATAATCCTGAAAAGGGGGCTAAAAAAATAATGAAAGCAACCACTGATTCAGGCTCAGAAATAAAATATAACCCTGAAAAAAAACCTGGAATTTCCAATCTTCTAACTATCTATTCTTTATTTGGAGGAAAAGATATTAAAACGCTTGAAAAAGAATATAAAAATAAAAAATATGGTGAATTTAAAAAAGATCTAGCAGAAATTATTAAAAAATTTCTTACTAATTTTCAAAAAAAATATAATAAAATAAGCGGTAAAGAAGTAGAAAAAATTCTAGAAAATGGTTCAAAAAAATTAAAAGTAATTGCAGATAAAAAGATAAAAGAAGTTAAGAAAAAAATCGGAGTTTTATAAAAATAAAATTAATACACAAAAAAAAGAAGGTCAAAAAACCTTCTTTTTTATATATTTTCAAAGCTAACAGGCGCCAATTCTTACCTCTCTCATTTCCAAAAAGGAAACAGGAAAGGTCGACCTTGTAAATCCGTAAAGACTTACAAATACTCCTAGAAAGGAGGTGATTCACCCACAGCTTCCGCTACGGGTGCCTTGTTATGACTTAGTCCCGGTCGCCAGTCTTACCTTCCCCCGCACCAATTGTCACAAATATAATATTTATGAAAATTGGTGCGGGGTTCGGGCACTACCAACTCCCCTGACTTGACAGGCGGTGAGTACAAGACCCGAGAACGTATTCACCGTGACGTGGCTGATTCACGATTACTAGCGATTCCAGCTTCATGGGGTCGAGTTGCAGACCCCAATCCGAACTAGGAGAAGTTTTAAGGATTAGCTCCACCTTGCGGCTTAGCGACCCTCTGTACTTCCCATTGTAGCACGTGTGTAACCCAAGACGTAAGAATCATGCTGACTTGACGTCGTCCCCACCTTCCTCCCATTTAACACGGGCAGTCCCCTATGACACTTAAAACATAGGGCAGGGGTTGCGCTCGTTACCCGACTTAACGGTACATCTCACGACACGAGCTGACGACAGCCATGCAACATCTGTCTAGCACCCTCGAAGGCGACCCTATTTCTAG
>JAIOTG010000111.1 GCA_021106995.1 bacterium | reverse complement strand
CTGGCTTCTAGAGTGACTGGAACAGCTTGAGAGTCAACTGCTAGGCGGGCGTCAATTAAAATAGCATCAGCAGCTGGAACTGGGGAGGTAGTGTCTAGAACAAACTCGCTTGTAACTGAAGTGACCGTATTTAGAGCCGCTTCGTTATCATCTAGAGTTATTCTTACTTGAGTAGTGGTTGAATATTTACCTGAACCAGTACTAGCTTCACACTTTGGAGTCCAAGTAGTAGTGTAGGGACCGCTCCAAGTGCCTGTAGCTACTGTTTTATTATCATAAGTACCACTGGTAAAACACCCTTCAGTGGCGTCGTACCAAGTAGAGCCTCCGTCTAGGGTATATTCAAATGAGGGAGAGAGTTCATAGGGAGTATATGTTCCTCCGTCTGTGTCAGCATCTCGAGCTTCGTAGCTTAAACCGATAGTACCGGCGGTACTTGTAGCGAAAGAGAAATTTCTTACTTCGGGGCGGGCGTTTACTACGTAGACCATGCTGACGCTAGAAACTGTAGTAGTACCACCACGAATATCTTGAAAATTTAATTTATATTGAAAATACCTCTCGTCAGTTACGTCTTTCATAGAATCTGGAATAACTGAACTATCGCAACTCACTGTATCACCTACTTTAGTACACCCCGTGGTTAGAGCTCCGGAAGGAGCGGAGGACGAGGCTATCTCTGACCAAGAGGAAGACTCTAGGGCGCTAGAAGTTGAGGCGGTACGCATGTAGAGAGTAATAACTCCTGCATAAGTAAACGATTCGTCCCAGCTAGGACCACTCATAACATTGGCTTGAGCACCAGTATCGTAAATGCTGGAAAGAAGATTAGAGCCATCATTTTCGGCATATATTCCCATAAAATACATAGTTGGTGTTTTGGACAAATCATCTGTGCCTAGAGTTACCTGATACTGAACATATTGCTCCCCATCTGTAACACAATTATTACTAGAAATATCTGAATCATTAGTTATATAATCACAAGTAGTCCAATCAGGAGTACTAATAGAAGTCATATCAGAACTGGTAGATGTACGAATTTTTACTACAAAAGAAGTATCAGATGGTATATAAGCAGACCAATAAGCCTTTCCATATGATATCGGGGTACCGACATTATAAACCTTACTAGTATAAGTGTCTTCATAGGTTCTACTGATAGTTGTGGGCGGACTATATTCAAAATCAATTTGAGAGACTTCAGGGGTATTAACATCTCCAACTGAATCTGCTACAAGTATAGCCTTATACTGCATATATTGATCATTAGACATGTCAGAAAACAAATCATCTATATCGGAAAAATTAAAATTAGTAAAAAAAGATTCTGTATTACAAGTAGAGGTCGCGTTATCAACTCCACACCAATCAGACCAAGTGGAGCCGTCAGCTGAAGAACGAACTTGAAAAAAAACATCCCCATCATTTAAAGTTTCAGCCCAAGTTAAATCGCTAAACTGATTTGTAGAGTCGTCAGTGTTATATTTAGAAGAAATTAAAACTGAAACATTAGTCTCAAAAGATATGTCATAAAAAGTTGGGGTATTTGCTAAATTATCTGTTCCTAAAGTAACTTGATATTGCAAATAGCGATCATTGTCTGAAACACAATCATTAGAAGAAATATCAGTATTATTTGTCACGGCACTACAACTATCCCAAGCAGTAGCTCCGCTCATATCAGAAGAAGAATCAGTTCTAACCTTTACCACAATAGAGGTATTTGTCTCAATATTTTCTGTCCAGCTAACATCTCCGTATTGAGCTGGGTAATTATTATCTATAACCTGAGAAGTAAAAGTGTCTTCGTAAGTTGCGGCTTGTACTTTATTTACAGTTCCAAAAACAAAAAACAAACCAAAAAAGAACAGGCTTATAAAAAAACACTTTTTAAAACTGTTAAAAACCATTAAATCTTTGTTTAAATCTTTAAAATCTTTGTTTAAATTATAACATAAAAAACAAAAAATTTAAAACTTTAACACAATCAACACACGGCCTAATTATAATCTCCCGATAAGGGATTACAACTCTTTTGAAGTAAAAAAACCAGTAGTCCTCTTACGAGAGACTACTGGTAGGCGAAAATACAAAACCTGACCCTGTTACTGTTACCTATTACCCTGTTATAAAATCTAAATAATTATTTTTATTTATAACTTTAAACTCAGCGTTTTCATATGTATTTATCCAGTCCTTGGGAACTTTTATTTTTTTATTATTATATTTAAATTCATAACCAAATAATTTACCCTCACGCTCTTCAATTAAATCTATTTCCTTTTGATCATAGGTGCGCCAAAAATAAATATTAGCCCCAATATTTTTATATTCATTTCTTTTTAATCTTTCCATAAAAAGATAATTCTCCCATAATTGACCAATATCATTTCTTAAATCTAGAGAATTAAAATTTTGTATAACAGCATTTCTAATTCCATTATCATAAAAATAATACTTAGACATTTTTGAAACCTCTTTTCTTAAATTTCTAGAAAAACCATAAACCCTCTTTATAACAAAAGTTTTTTCCAATAAATCAAGATATTTTTCCACAGTCCTCAAATTAAGTGAAACATTTTTCCCCAACTCCTGAAGCGAAACCTCACTCCCTATTTGAAAAGCTAAATTTTTTAAAATATCAATAATTTTTTGAGATTTTTTAATTTCATCAAATTCTAATAAATCCCTATATAAATAACTATCAACTATTTCATTTAAAATATCTTTTTTTTCTTTAAAAATATTTGTATTAACCACATCAGGATAAGAGCCATAAACAAGCCTTGACTCCAACCAATTTTCTGTTTCATTTTTACTTTCATATTTATTAAGCTCTAATTGTGAAATCGGATAAAGAGTAAATTGCCACTTTCGACCAACTAAAGGTTCGCCAACCTGATTGGCTAACTCAAAAGAAGAAGATCCAGTTGCTAAAATTTTAATATCATTAAAATTATCTACCATCAACTTTAAATTAAGGCCTATTTTATTAACTTTTTGTGCCTCTTCTATAATTAAAAACTTATAATTTCCGACATACTGTCTCAAAACATCAGTCTCTTGACTGGAAAGCCATTTTTGAACACTTTTATTTTCTCCATTTAAAAATAAATATTTTTCATCTATATTTTTCAAAATTTCCTTTACTAAAGTAGTTTTTCCTACTTGACGAGGACCATAAAGCACCACAACTTTATTTGGTTGAAGTTTACTTAATATTTCTTTTTTTATATATCTATCTATCATATATTTTCTTATTTATATAATAATACTTATAATTATAGCATATTTGTAATACAATACAAGTATTTAAACTAATTTCCTGTATTACAATACAGAAAATAACCATAATTCCATCAATAAAATAACTGAAATAATATAATTTAGCTTTTCCAGAAAAAACTTTTGGCTTTAGATTATTAAGGAGTCATAACCGTCTTTGAAAATTTTGTGATTTGCTTTATTTTCAATCCGAGCTCTTTCTTTAAAATATTTTAGCAACTCTTGTTTCTCATCTTCTTTCAAATATCTAACTATTTCATAGGCCAAAAATCGTTTAGCGTTTTGGATTATTTTCGGCACGCTCTGCGATTGGCTTGTTACTTTTAGGAGAAGATGAATATGATTTGGCATTATGACATATCCGTGGATTTTATTATCATATTTATCTTTCATATAATCAAACCACTTGTAAATGAGATTAAAATATTTTTCTTCTGTAAATATATTTTTCCAGTCTAATATCGTAAAAGTGAGAAAATATATTTCGTTGGTGAGGAAAATTTTATGTCTTGTAGCCATATACTTTTATACTAACATTAATTTTTCGTGAAAACAAAAACATCGACACCGCCTAGTTGTCCGCCTAGTTGTAGTCTCCCTTTAAGGGACTACGACTATTTCTGAAATGAAAAAATACCAGTAGTCCTCTTACGAGAGACTACTGGTAGGCCAATGTTTAGGGGTAACAAAAAACCAGTAGTCCCTTGCGGAGACTACTGTAGGCCAATATTAATAATCTTTAACACACCTCCCGGGCCTGGAAGAGCCCCAATTGTTAACTATATATGTAGTACAAGCAGCATTGCCCCTTATCCATAAGTTTCCATCA
>JAIOTG010000049.1 GCA_021106995.1 bacterium | reverse complement strand
ATTCTTTATTTTTATATAATTCATCTAGTTCTTCCTTATTTAAAAAAGATTGAATTACTTTATCAAGCTGATCTTTATTTAATATTTCTTCTTCAAAACTACTTAAATTATTTTTTATTCTCAAAACCGGGGTACTGCCCACGGTCAAATCAATACTACGCGCTTTTTTTTTAGCGCCCTCTCTTAAAATATTGTTCAAAAAAATAGATGGTACCTCCATAAAAATTTAACCTTCAGTTTGTTTTTTTTCTACTAATTCTTTTATTTTACTAACTACCTCTGAAGGCATAAAATGAGCCTTAACTAAATAATCATCAGCTCCTAATTCCTCCCCTTTATCTTTGTCTTCTTTTTGGCTTAAATTAGTTAATAATATTACTGGAATATTTAAAGTATCTTTGTTGCTTTTTAATTTTTTTAAAACCTCAAAACCATCCATTTTAGGGAGTTTTATGTCCAGAAGAATAATGTCAGGATTTTCTTTAGAAGCTAATTTCCAGCCCTTCTCTCCATCCTCAGCTATAACTACTTTAAAATTCTCCATTTCAAATTTAGTGGAATACATGCTTAATAAAAAAGAGTCGTCTTCAACTAATAAAATTTTTATATCTTTATTATTCATAAAATCAAATTTTTATTTTATATTAATATTATATATCAAATAAAAATGTTAAGCAAATATTTAAAATTAATTCTCAATTACCCTTAACACCTCTTCAATAGACGTTTTTCCTTGCATAGCTTTTATTATTCCATCCTGCTTCATACTAATAAATTCCTGATCATCCTTCACGTCCTTAACCTCTAAAAATTTATCTTTATCTATAATTTTTTGCTTTATTTCATTAGTAACATCAATAATTTCCACAATAGCAGTTCTGCCTTTATAGCCAGTTCCCCCACAATGAGCACAGCCCTCTCCTACATAAAAAGAGAGAGATTTAATGCCTTCTTTATTAGTAAAGGTCTCTATTCTTTCTTTTAAAATTTTATCAGAAATATCCTTTAGCTCCTTTTCTATTCTTTCTAAAAAATTTTCTGGTATTTTCACCTTCTTGATACATTTAGGACAAATCTTACGAACTAATCTCTGAGCAATGATGGTGTTAAGCGTTGATCCTAAAAGATAGGGCTCAACTTTCATGTCTAACAATCTAGGAACTGCGTCAATGGTATTGTTTGTGTGTAAAGTTGAAATTACAAAATGCCCAGTCAATCCAGCATGTATACAAAGCTCAGCGGTCTCCGTGTCTCTGATTTCTCCAACCATTAAAATATCAGGGTCTTGTCTTAAAAGAGACCTAAGGCCACTGGAAAAAGTATAACCTATAACTGGCTTTACTTGCGACTGATTAACGCCTTTTATGTTATATTCTATTGGATCTTCTAATGTGGAGATATTTACCTGATCTTTATTAAGTAAACTCAAAATAGACGCTAAGGTTGTCGATTTTCCAGATCCGGTAGGACCAGTAACTAAAAGTAAACCGTAAGTTTTTTTTATATTTTCCTCAATTATATTTAAAGCCCTGTGTTCATAACCTAAATCTTCCAACGTTGGTATTCCTTTCCCTAGATCTAAAATTCTCATAACAATTTTCTCTGAACCACGCAAAGGCATCACTGAAACACGAAAATCAATCTTTTTTTTATCAACTATAAGCCTAATCCTTCCGTCTTGCGGTATTCTTGTTTCATCAATTTTCAATCTTGCCAAAACCTTAATTCTTCCAACTATAGAACTGTGTATTCTTTTGGGCAAGGTCAAAGAAGTTTTTAAAACACCGTCGATCCTATATCTAACCCTAGTTTCTTGCTCAAGCGGTTCTATATGTATATCACTAGCCTTTCCTTCTACCGCATGTCTAATAATAACTGACACTATCTTCGCAACTGGAGCCGCGTTCATATCATCATCTCCTGTCTGAATACTCCGAAGTTCATCATCGCCAGCTAAAGACATACCCTTTAAATCATCATCAGATCCCTCTTCATCAACATCGAGCGCTGAAGAAACCTCATCCTTTAAACTGCGATATTGCTTAAAAAAATTATTAAAACTTTCCTCTGATATTAAATAATATTCTGGAGTTACTTTTTTACTTTGAGACAAAAAATTAACCGCTTCCACGGCTTTTGAATTATAAGGATCTACCATTCCGACCTTAATAATATTACCTTCCTGTTCAAAACAAATAATATTATAATTTTCAGCTACCTTAGGAGGAATAATCTCTAATATCTCGTTATCTATTTTTTTATCTATCAAATTCTGATAAAGCATTCCTGCAACTTTAGCTCTATATTCCACCATTTTCTCTGAATCTAAAACTTCTTTACCCTCAAGTATATTCTTAATATCGCCCCCTTTATCAACCATCTCTACGATTTCCCTGGCCTCATCTAATGAAATAATATTATCTTTCACAAATAAATCCAAAAGCTTTGTATCATTATTCTTCATAAGATTTAGAGATTATTATTATTCAAACGGTTTAAAGGGGTCCCTGGTGCCTTTGGAAAAATCTTTTTTTTCAAATGAGTTCTCTTTTAATTTTTTAAATTTTTCTTTCTCAAATATGTCCGTCTTTATTTCTGTATAATCATTCGCATTGTCAGCTTCCGACGATGAATTTGTAAAATTCTTAATTGCTGTTCCTAAGCCTTCAGATCTTATTGAAATTATAAAAAATACAATAAAACAAAGTAACAAAATAACTAAAACTGAGTAGAAAATTATTTCTTTTTTATTTTTTTCATCCATATTTTTATTTCAAATAATAAGTATCAAAAGTTATATTAGTAGTTTGCGAGGAAGGAGAAAAGCTCAAATTGGTTATATTAATTAATTTTATATTATTTTCTAAATTATAAAGTAAATTCTTTAAAGAATAATAATTTGTCCCGACTATAGACAAAGTGGCTGAAAACTTTTCTACGCCTGAAGGAATATTTATAGCACCACTATTAAGTGCTTTATTTTTATTAGGCTTTTCTTCGCCAAACTCACTTCTTGAATTTCCTGAATTTATATTAACACTTTTTAAAATTAAATTATTTCTTTTTATTAGATAATTAAGCTCTGAAAATAACTCTTCCTGATTATAGGCTTCGGGTAATATCTTATCTATTTTACCAAGATCTTTTTGCGGCAAGGCATTGTAAGAATCTATATAATCTTTTAATTTATTATAAGTCCTTTGCTTAGTAAGAAAAACCTCTTGCTGCTGTTCTTGGTTACTTTTTATAGTATTTTCTATTTCTTTATATTTAGGAAATAATAGAAAATAATAACCACAGACAAAAACTATTAAAATAAGTAAAAAAACAAACCATTTAAAATAATTAATTAAAAAATTATTAACCCTTTTTAGAAATGCTTTTTTCTCCTTCTCATCTTTAATATCTTTATTAGACATAATTATTGATAATTATTAAAAATATATGGTGTTTTAAATCTCAAATTAATCTGAAAAGTAGCCAAATCCCCTGTCTCAGAAGCCTGTAAGGCTACGCTTTCAACCCAGGCGTCTTCAACATATTCACTTTCCAGAAAAGAATCAACCTGAGCCTCGACTGCCTCCATGTCTTTAGCTTGAGCGCTTAAATTATATTCTCCACTCAAATCTCCCGAAAAACCTTGAAAATAAACCACCGGAAAAGTCTTTTCCTCTAAAAGTTTAAAGAAATTACTCCAATATATATGGCTATCTATTAATTTATCAGCGCTGTTTAGCTTTTTTTCAAAAGGAATTATTTCTTGATCAATCTTCTTTTTGGCATCTGATATTTTTTGATTAATCTCTTGAAAATCCTGTTTTTCCGCTAATTCAGCCGAATAAATATCAAACTCACGGTCTCCCCACCATAAAACCCCCCAATAAGCTCCAAAAACCAAGGCTATTGAAAAAAACAATGAAATTATTAAAATCAAAAAACTCTTACGCCAATTAAAAAAATTAACAACTTCATTTCCTATAAAATTCATCCTCAACACTCCGCCAAAACCCTTTTTCTTATCCCTTTTCTTTTCTTCTGGTTGTTTTCTCTCTTCCACTCTCTTTTCTTCCACTCTCTTTTCTTCCACTCTCTTTT
>JAIOTG010000053.1 GCA_021106995.1 bacterium | reverse complement strand
TGAAGAAAATATTATAAAAGATATAAAATTTGAAACCTTAGGTTGTGCTGCTGCTATCGCAGTTTCATCAGCTTTAACTGAATTAGCTAAGGGTAAAAGTATAGATGATGCTGAAAAAATGACCAAGGATGAGGTGGTTGAAAGTCTTGGTGGTTTGCCTACTATGAAAATACATTGTTCAATGCTCGGTGTTGATGCTTTAAAAAAAGCTATTAAAGAATATAAATCAAATAAATAAAAAAATATGAAAATAGAAGATAAAATTAAAAAAAGTTTAGATAAAATTCGCCCTGCGTTACAATCTGACGGAGGTGATGTTCAGTTTGTATCCTGGGATGATGATACAAAAATTGTAAAAGTCCAATTAATGGGAATGTGTGTTGGTTGTCCTATGGCCGGGATTACTTTAAAACAAGGAATAGAGGTTGAATTAAAAAAAGAATTTCCAGAAATAGAATCAGTTGAGAACGTTTAAATTTTACAAATTAAAATTTATTATATGTCTAAAATATATTTTGATCATAGTGCTACTACTCCGGTAGATAAAAGAGTTTTAGACGCTATGAATCCTTTTTTTTCAGAAGTTTTTGGTAACCCTTCGTCTATACATGGATTTGGTCAAAAGGCCTTAAGGGGAGTTGATAAAGCTAGAAAGCAAGTTTCTAATTTTTTAAATTGCCAAGATGATGAGCTTATTTTTACTTCTGGAGCCACAGAATCAAATAATTTGGTTTTAAGAGGAGTTATAAAGTATCTGGAAAAAAGTCAGGGGAAAAAAGTTGGCTCTGGAGATTGTATGGATATAAGTAAGGAAGATGCAGAAGCTATAAAAAGGGATAATTCTTGGAAAAATTGGTTTAAAAAAGGTGATGGTGAAAATAATTTTCATATTATTACTTCAAGCATAGAGCATAAATCAATATTAGAGCCATGCGCTGAGTTGGAAAAAAGAGGAGTAGATGTGACTTATCTTCCTGTTGATTCAAGAGGACTTATAAACGTAGATGATGTTAAAGGCGCTATTCGGGATAATACTATACTTGTATCTGTAATGTATGTTAATAGTGAAGTTGGAAGTGTCCAGCCTATTAGAGAAATCGGAAAAGTAATTAAAAAAATAAACGAAAATAGATATAAAGAGTGGCAAAAAAGGGGAGCTAGAAAAAAAGAACCAAAACCACAGCCAGTATATTTTCACACAGATGCTACTCAGGCAGTTAATTTTTCGGATTGTAATATAGAGAGATTACATCTTGATTTTTTAAGTCTATCAAGTCATAAAATTTATGGACCAAAAGGAGTTGGGGCCTTGTTTGTAAAAAATGGAAGTAAAATAAAAGGAGTTCAAATCGGAGGAGGTCAAGAGAGAAAAATAAGGAGCGGGACCTTAAATGTTCCTGGAATTGTTGGTCTAGGAAAAGCAATAAGTTTAATAACTCCAGAAAGAAGAAATGAAAATAATAAATATTTAGCTAATTTAAGAGATAGATTGGTTGACGGTCTTACAGAAAAAATTTCAAATATTAAATTAACCTCAGATAGAGAAATTTCTACTCCTTCTCACGCCCATTTTATTTTAAGAGGGGCTGAGGGAGAGTCTATTTTAATGTCTTTAGATTTTGAGGGTATAGCTATATCAACCGGATCGGCTTGCGCTGCTAAAGATTTACATTCTTCCCATGTTTTAAAAGCTATGAAAATAAGTGCTGAAGAATCTAATTATGCCGTTAGATTTACTCTAGGTAAAAAAAATACCAAGGAAGATATCGATAAATTATTAAAAGTTCTACCTCCGATAATTGAGAGGATTAGAAAGATGAATCCGATCTATAAAAAATAAAATTATGAAACATAAAGGTTTTGTATTGTGGTTTACCGGATTATCAGGATCAGGTAAAAGCACATTAGCAAATGAGATCTATAAAAAATTAAAAGTAAACGGAACAAAAATAGAAAAACTTGATGGAGATGTGGTTAGAGAAAATTTAACCAAGGATTTAGGTTTTTCCCCTGAAGACAGGGATGAAAATATTAGGAGAATAGGTTTTGTTTCTAATTTACTTTCCAAAAATGGAGTGGCAGTTTTAGCTTCTTTTATTTCTCCATATATTCATCAGAGAAAAGATTTAAGAGCGAAGGTTGAGAATTATATTGAAGTTTTTGTAAACGCTTCTTTAGAGGTTTGCGAAGCGAGAGATGTTAAGGGGCTTTATAAAAAGGCTCGGACAGGGGAAATACCTCTTTTTACAGGTATAACAGACCCCTATGAAGCTCCAGATAATTCCGATATAGAACTAAGAACTGATGAACTTAGCGTAGACGAATGTGTGAATCAAATAATAAATTATCTTAAGAAAAAAGGATTTATTTTTTTTGATTAATTTTTCATAATAACTCTGACTAATTTTAAATCATCATAATTATATTTTCCCTCTAAGTGTTCAAAAACTGGTTTTAAAAATTGATCTCCCATTTCTTCAAAAGCTGATTTTATTATTTTATATTTATCACTTGGAAGTTTTAAATAATCTAAATCGAGCTCTGTTTTCAGGTCTAGGAGTTTTTCAATATGATTAATTATAGTTGATTCCTGTGAATCTTGATTTCTAGCGATTCTATCTATTGATACCTTCTTATCCAAAAGTTCTTTGGTTTTAGTATAATATTCGGTTTTGCGTATTTTAGGACTAGGATTTAATTTTTCTTTTTTCCACCTGTCTATTTTAATAGGACTTATATTATTCTCTTTAGAGAATTTTTTTATAAGCTTCAAGAATTGGTCTCCGTATTTTTTTAGTTTTAAAGCTCCTACCCCAATTATTTTATTAAAAGAGGCTTTGTCTTCGGGAAAGTAGGTCGACATCTCTTTTAGGGAGGCATCTCCAAAAATTATAAAAGGAGGCACATTTTCTTGGTCTGCGATTTTTTTTCTAAGTTCACGCAGTAAATTAAATAATTTAAGATTGTGGTCAAAATCTTTTTTATGAGCATTTTCCAAGGAGTCTTTTATTGGTTTAGAGAGTTCCATTTTTTCTTTATTTTTTAAAAATAAAATTCCTTTACTGGTTATATTTAGAGTGGGGTATTGGTCTTGAGTTTTGGAAATATGGCCTGTGCTGATAAGATTATTGATAATTTGTTCCAGATCATCCTCGGAATAATCTTTTACTATGCCAAAGACTGATAACTGGTTGTGTTCATTTCTTTTTAACCGACTAATATTTTTTCCCAAAAGTACAGCAGTAATATAATTTTTACCAAAACGGTTACCAGTTTTTATAATAGCGGAAAGTATTTTTTGCGCTAGGACGGTGGCGTCAAATTTTTCTCGTTTAGTAAGGCATATATCGCAAGCCCCACAATTTTCATTTAATTCTTCTCCAAAATAGTTTAATAAATATTTTTTTCTACAAGTTTCCAGCTCAGCATATTCGATTACTTCACTTAATTTTTTCAATTGTTCCTCTTTTTCTTTAGTTTCATTTTGGTATATAAAAAACTCGTGTTTTCTGGCATCAGCATAAGTATAAAACATAACGCATTCACTAGGGAGTCCGTCTCTTCCAGCTCTGCCTATTTCTTGATAATATCCCTCTAATGTCTTAGGAAAGGTGTAGTGAACTACTAGGCGCACGTCAGGTTTGTCTATACCCATGCCAAAAGCGATAGTGGCCACTATGATATCAACTTCATCTTTAATAAATTGGTTTTGAACAGTAGTCCTTTTATTTTTTTCTAGCCCAGCGTGATAGGCTCTGGCCTTATATCCCTTGATTCTTAGATTTTCAGCTATTCGCTCTGTATCTTTTCGTGAAAAACAATAAATAATAACAGATTCTCCTCCGTAAGAATCAAGCAGGTTTAAAAGCTTAAAAAAAGAATCTTTTTTCTTGACTATACTTAGTTTTAAATTTTCTCTATTAAAACCAGATATAAAAGATTTATTTTCTGCTATGTTTAATTGTTTGATTATATCTTTTTTGACTTGGGACGTGGCTGTTGCTGTTAGAGCTATAATGGATGTTTTTGGGAATAAAGTCTTAAGAGAGTTTAAATTACGATATTCAGGGCGAAAATCATGCCCCCACTCGCTGATACAATGAGCCTCGTCTACAGCGATTAAGTCCACTTTTTGTTTTAAGATAAATTCTTTAAAGTCAGATACGCCAAATCTCTCGGGGGCTATATAGATTATTTTAGTTTCATTACCCTCTATTTTTTTATAAACTTTCTCTATTTCTTCGGGTAAAAGAGATGAGTTTATAAATTCAGCTTCTATTCCATTTGCTTTTAAGCCATCAACTTGGTCCTTCATAAGGGCAATAAGAGGGGAGATAACTAAAGTAATACCCCTTAGCTTCAAGGCAGGCAATTGATAGCAAAGTGATTTACCCCCACCAGTAGGCATTAGAACAAACGAGTCTTCCCCAGTCAGAACTGTATCTATAATTTCTTTTTGAAGTGGCCTAAACTCATCATAGCCAAAATATTTTTTTAGTAATTTTTTCATAATCTAATTATCGCATATAGGAAAAAATTAGCCAAATATAAAATTTTAATTTTGGAATTGTTTAAATTTTTGCTAAAATAAAAAAAGGAATATTATAATTAATTAGCTACGCTTAAAAGGCGACTTTTTTTCTTATGAATAAAAAAATATTAAAAATTTTAGGAGTGGGTTTATTGCTAATTATTCTTTTGGGATTAGCTTTTTTGTTTTGGGTAAATCATGCTATTAATACCGGGAAATTAGTTAAGTGGGAAAATGAATGGTATTACGCGGATGAGCTAAAAGAAAAATATCCACCCCAAGAATATCATGTGGAAGCTAAAAACACCCCAGAAGAAGTTTATCAAAATTTTAGACAAGCTTTATTAGACGGAGATAAGGAAAAGGCTTTGGGATGTATAGTTGAGGAGAAAAGAGAGAGCTATAGACAGGATTTTAATAAAGAAGAACTTTTAAAAGAATTTAAAAAAATATCAGGAGTTACAGAAATTGAAAAAAGTGAAGATGATTCGTATGATAATAGGGCTTATTATTATTATTACTTAGAAGGTGAGAATAAGGAAAATAATATTCCACATTCAATAACTTTTATAAAAACCGAAGGGGGGTATTGGAAAATAGAATCAATTTAATTATGTTAATAAATAAAAAGGTAAAAAATACTCTTTTGTTGTTTTTAATATTAATTTTATTTTTAGGAATAAAGGCAGGGGCTTGGGATAATATAATAGTTCATCCTAAGTTGACCAGAAAAGCAACAGAGTTATATAATAATAATTTTTTTAATAAAAAGTTAGGTAGCGAAGAGATAAATTGGATTGTAGAGGGCGCAATAGCCGAGGATACAGATCCTAGATATCTCAATCATTTTTATAATCCTGAGACAGGTCAAGGTTTAAGTGATGGAGTTTTTTCAGGGAATTCTGCCAAGTGGTGGGCTTATAATCAAAAAAGCGTTTCTGGAGATTACTCAGTGCCTAAAATTTTAGAAAATTATAAAGAAGGAAATAAAAAAAGAGCCTATCAAGGAGTAGGACATATTCTTCATCTTATTCAAGACATGTCTGTTCCCGCTCATGTTAGAAATGATGCTCATCCTGAAAAAGATGCATTTGAAGAATGGACTAAACAGTACAATTTTATTGCCGAAGATAAGTTGAGTTTTATTGAGGTAAATAATATTAATAATGTCTTTGATGAATTGTCTAAATATACTCATTATAATTTTTATAGTAATAAAGATATAAAAGAAAATAATATTGACATTAATGATTTGAATGTAAAAATTGAAAGAGATATCAATGGTTGTTTGGTTGAATATGCCTATAAAAATGATTATAAATTGATAAAGATTGTAGGTGGCATAAGGGATAAAAATTATTTATTTGATTTCAAGGTTCATTTTGATTATTGGCAACAGCTCTATCCTAAAGCTATAGGTTATAGTGCTGGGGCAATAGACTATTTTCAGAAAGAATTTGATAAAATTGATAAAAACGAAGAAGAAGAAAATTTAAGTCTTTGGGGGAAAGTTAAAAATTCAGTTGCAGAAAAGACTTTTAATCTTTGGGATGGAGCTAGATATGTGCTTGGTGACAAAGTGTTAGATAGAAGAAAGAGGGTGGATAATATTTATACAGCCAGTAAAAAAGATTTTGAGAAAACTAAAAGAGGTTTAGTTTTTTACTATGACGCTAATAAGGAAATAGTGTTGGGAGTTTTTGATTATAGTAAAGAAAAAAGCGCGGAGGCGATGGATTGGACATCTGATAGATTTTATCAGGCCTATGATAAGATGTTTGCCTGGGATGATGAAAGCAGTAATAATGGGGATAAATATAGCATTTTAGACAATCCAATAGTCTTATCAGTGCAAGAAGAATATAAAAATAATGAAGATTATTTTAAAGAAGATATTAAAATATTAGGTGATAGATTGGGTTTTTCTGGAGAAATTAAGGAAGAGGAAAATAAAGAAGAAATTAGGTTTAAGTTTGTTTATGATGGGGATACAATATTGCTTGAAAATGGTGAGAAGGTTCGTTATATAGGCATTGATACGCCTGAGCTTAATAAGACAGGCAAAGAAGACGATGAGTGTCTCGCCTGGGAGGCTAGAGCTAGAAATATGGAGCTTTTAAGCCAGGGGAAAGTGACCTTAAAAAAGGATCCGGGGGCAGATAAAGATAAATACGGTCGTTTACTTAGATATATTTATGTAGGC